>JAWVYG010000107.1:0-7274 GCA_033722815.1 Halioglobus sp. | reverse complement strand
GCCCATGCGGCCCAGGGCGCAGATGGTGTTGCGCGCCCTGTCCGGCTGTATCTCCAGGAAGTCGCCGTGGTCACCCAGCTGCTGGATCATGATGGAGATGTCGATGGGCGTGTTGAACCCGGTGGGCGAATTGAAGGCTTTCTTCAGCTGGATGTCGATGTCCCAGGTCTTGCGATCGATCGGGTCTGAGCTGGGCTGGTGCGGCGCCAGTTCGCCATTGCAGCGGGGCAGGTAGTTCAGCAGGTCGCGCACCTTGCGCAGCGCGGCCACCTCGTCCTTGACCACGAAATCGGTGACGCCGGACTGGCTGTGTACACCCGGCCCGCCGAGTTCGTCCGGGGTGACGTCCTCGCCCAGCACCGACTTCACCACGCCCGGGCCGGTCAGGCCGAAAAAGGTCTCGTTGGGCTGGATAAGGAAGCTGCCCTGGCGCGGCAGGTAGGAGCCGCCACCGGCGTTGAAGCCGAACATGCACATGATGCTGGGGACAATACCGGAGATCTTGCGCAGCGCGGCGAAGGCTTCGGCATAGCCGTCGAGGCCGCCGACGCCGGCGGGAATATAGGCGCCCGCGCTGTCGTTGATGCCGACGACCGGGATGCGCTGGCGCGCCGCCAGCTCGAACAGTCGCGCCAGCTTCTCGCCGTTGGTGGCGTCCATGGAGCCCGCCCGTACGGTGAAGTCGTGGCCATACAGTGCCACCTCGCGCCCGTTGATGGTGGCGATTGCTGTTACCAGCGAGGCGCCGTCGAGGTTGGGGCCCCAGTTCTGGTACAGCACCCGGGGCGGACCGTCGCTCAGGAAGCGGATACGCTCCCAGATCGTCATGCGGTTCTTCTGGTGCTGGCGCTGGATATTCTTGACGCCGGCGGCGCGGTAGGGGCGCTGCTGCAGCTCCCAGCCGGCCTTGAGGGCCTCTTCGTAGGGGCCGGGTTCGGTGGCGATCTGCCCCGGAACGATGAACTCCTGCTGCTTTTTCTGGGCTAAGGGATTGTCCAGGGTGGCAATCAGGTCACTGCGGTTCTTTTTTGTCATAGTCGGTCGTCAATAGTCCTGGATCCAACGGTGGCGTCGCCGGGCATAGGCCGGGCCCGCGACGCGCAGGATGGAGCGCCTCAATTGCTTGCTCAGTTGCATGAATGAACGGCCGGGCTTAGGATGCAGGCCCGCCAAAATTCGGCGAGATACATTAATGCGATACGCCCCCAAAGTCAATTTGCCAGCCGCGTCCAAACCCGCAAGTTCAAAGCAGATAGCGGTAATTTCACTGCAGTTGAGGACTTTAAACTACTATATGCCATTGCCGCGCCGTCCGGGAAGCGCCCTCTCCCGGCACCCGCGGGCGGGTGCGTCTGCCGGCACCGGCGGCCGGGGCACGTTGTGACGCCCGCGGTCCACCTGGAGGAGCTGCCCTATCGCACCGACAGCTGCGAGATCTTCGCGTGCATCCGGCAGTTGCCGGGCGCCGCGTTCCTGGACAGCGCACACCCGTTCGCCGCCACGGGCCGCTTCGACATCCTCACCGCCGACCCCATCGACCCGCCGCCCCCACTGCCCGACCCGAACGCGGATGAGCGCTCCGCCGCCGCGTTCTTCGACGAGTTGCGTCGTTACCACCAGGAGCAGTTCTCCGGGGTGCAGCCGGTGGCGCAGGATATTCCCTTTTGCGGCGGCCTGCTGGGGTGCCTCAGCTACGACCTGGGTGCGCGGCTGCAGGGAGTGGACGGCCGTGCCCTGGGGCCCCTGTCCAGCCTGCGCGCCTACAACTGGTGCGTCATCCAGGATCACCTGTTGCAGCGCGCGGTACTCGTATCGCTGCCGGGCCTGGGGGCCCGCCGCCGCGGCGAACTGACGCGCATGCTGCAGCAGCGCTCGCCCGGGAAGGATACGCCATTCCGCCTGCAGCGCGACTTTGTCGTGGACATCGATGAGCAGGCCTACGCCGACGCATTCGATGCGATTGCCGCGTACATTCGCGCCGGCGACTGTTACCAGGTCAACCTGGCGCGCCACTTCCAGGCCCCCTGCAGCGGTGATCCCTGGCTTGCCTATCGCGCACTGCGCGGCGTCGCCGCCGCCCCGTTCTCCGCCTACCTGGACCTGCCCGACGGCGATGCCCTGCTCAGCCTGTCGCCGGAGCGCTTCCTGTCGCTGCTCGGGCACCACGTCGAGACGGCGCCGGTGAAGGGCACCAGGCCAAGGCGTGACAACGCCGTGGACGATGAGCGCGCGGCGACGTCTCTGCGCTCATCCGCCAAGGATCGCGCGGAGAACCTGATGATCGTCGACCTGCTGCGCAATGACCTGGGCCGCAGCTGTGTCCCGGGCACCATCCACGTCGACAAGCTGTTTGAAGTGCAGAGCTTTGCGACGGTGCACCACCTGGTGAGCACCATCAGTGGCGAGCTGGCGCCCGGGCGCAGCGCTTTCGAGTTGTTGCGCGACAGTTTCCCGGGGGGGTCGATCACGGGCGCGCCGAAAAAGCGGGCCATGCAAATCATAGACGAGCTTGAGCACGGGCCGCGCGGGCCCTACTGCGGATCCGTGCTCTACGTCAGCGCCGATGGCCGCATGGACAGCAATATCGCCATCCGTTCACTGCTGTGCAGCCAGGGCGTGACACACTGCTGGGCGGGCGGCGGTATTGTCGCCGACTCGGTGTGCGCCGCAGAATACCAGGAAACCCTGGACAAGGTGGGACGCTTCCTGCAGGTGCTGGAGGCCCTGCCTAGGGATTGAGGCCGCGCTCGCTGGCCTCGAGGAAGGCCGCCTTGAGCTCCTCCAGTGAATCCACCGGGCGGAACTGTGGGAACTCCTCGATGACGTTCTGCGGTGCGTGGATCAGGAAGCCCACGTCCGCCGCGCTCAGCATCGTGGTGTCGTTATAGGAATCGCCGGCCGCCAGAACGCGGTAGTTGAGAGACTGCAGTGCCTCCACGGATGCCCGTTTGGGGTCCTCCTGGCGCAGTTTGTAGTCGACCACCCGGCCGCCGTCGTCGGTGAGCAGGCGGTGGCAGAACAGGGTTGGCCACTGCAGCTGGCGCATCAACGGCTGGGAGAACTCGTAAAAGGTATCGGACAGGATGATCACCTGGAAACGCTCGCGCAGCCAGGCGATGAACTCTATCGCGCCCGGCAGGGGCTCCAGGGTGGCAATGACCTCCTGGATATCATCGATCTTCAGGCCGTGTTGATCGAGGATCGACAGGCGCTGCGTCATCAGTACGTTGTAATCGGGAATGTCGCGGGTAGTGGCGCGCAGCGCATCGATGCCGGTCCGCTCGGCAAAGGCGATCCAGATTTCCGGTACGAGCACTCCTTCAAGGTCGAGGCAGACCAGTTCCACGCGTGTCTCCTTAGTGGCCGGCGACGCAGCGCCATCTAACCATTGTGGGACTGCCATAACAAGCCCCGCGCTGCGCGAGTCGCGCCGGGCGGCCTGGCTTGTGCCGGCTGAGGCTATTGCAACAGGCTGCTGGCTAGTAGACCGGCAGTTCTACGGTGGAAAACAGTTCCTCGAGCTCTGCCTTGCTGTGACAGCCGAAGGCCTCCTGCACGACATCCCGCGACAGGTGCGGCGCGAAGTCCTCGATGAACTCGTACATGTAGCCGCGCAGGAAGGTACCCCGGCGGCACCCTATCCTTGTCACGCTGGAGGCGAACAGGTGACTGGCGTCGAGCGCGACGAGGTCGTCGTCGATGGCATCGTCATGCGCCATGGCGGCGATAATACCGATGCCCAGGCCGAGACGAACGTAGGTCTTGATAACGTCGGCATCCGCCGCGGTGAATACCACCTTCGGTTCCAGGCCCTTCTGCGTGAACGCCTCGTCCAGGCGCGAGCGCCCGGTGAACCCGAACACGTAGGTCACGATAGGATGCGCCGCCACCTCCTCGAGCGTAAGCCGCGAGGACTGTGTCAGCGGGTGGTCGCGCGGCACCAGGACGCAGCGATTCCAGCGATAACAGGGCATCATGATGAGATCGGAGAACAGGTCCAGGGCCTCGGTGGCGATGGCAAAGTCCACGGTACCGTCCGCCGCCATCTCCGAGATCTGCATCGGCGTTCCCTGGTGCATGTGCAGCGACACGTCCGGGTAGCGTTGCATGAAAGCCTTTATGGTGGCGGGCAGCGCGTAACGCGCCTGGGTATGGGTAGTGGCGACCGATAGCGAGCCCTTCTTCTCGTTGGAATACTCCTGGGCTACCTGCTTGATGCTCTCGACCTTGCGCAGGACCTCGCCGGCCGTGCGCAGGATGGCTTCCCCCGCGGGCGTTACATGGGTGAGATGCTTGCCGCTGCGGGCGAAGACCTCGACGCCGAGCTCATCCTCCAGCAACCTGATCTGTTTGCTGATCCCCGGCTGGGAGGTGTAGAGGCTCTGGGCGGTTGCGGAGACGTTGAGGTCGTGGTGGGCCACCTCCCATATGTAGCGCAACTGCTGGAGTTTCATACCCGTAAATCCCTCCGTTCACCGTCGCAACGGGTACAGCACGCCAGCGATGTGAACTGGTAGTGGCAGCGGACAACCGCGGGGCGGAACGCGAACTTGCAAGAGCTTACGCGCCCGGATCGGTTACGCCGCTTTACCGTGGCCCCGATACTTATGAAGAATAGCCATTAACCCGGCCCAATGCCAAATATAAAAGGAATAACCTCGGGGGCATCGTCGCAGCCCCGGGAAACCGCAGGCTCAGCCCGCGCCCTCGCCCGTATTGGCGACGCCGTGGGGGACGTGTCCGGTGGCGATGTGGGGGCTGGCGGATTCGCAGTGCGTCTGCTGGTCGTCGAAGAACACATCGGCCTGATAGGCCTTCAGGAACTCGGTCTTGTTCAGGCCGCCCAGGAAGATGGACTCGTCGATGCGGATATCCCAGGCGCGCAGCGTGCGTATCACCCGCTCGTGGGCGGGGGCGGAGCGCGCGGTGACCAGCGCGGTGCGGATGGGCGCCTCGCTGGGCGGGAAAGCCTGTTGCAGCCGATGCAGTGCCGCCAGGAAAGGCTTGAAGGGCCCGCCGCCGAGCGGCTCCTTGGCCGCGGCAATCTCGCTGGCGGTGAACGCCTCCAGCCCCTCCTGCTTGTAGATGCGCTCGGCCTCGTCGGAGAAGATCACCGCGTCGCCGTCGAAGGCGAAGCGCAGCTGGTCGTTTTCGCTGCTGCCGCCCTTGCTCGACACCAGCGTCGCGGCCGCGACGCCGCAGTCCAGCGCGTAGCGCACGTCCTCCGCCTCGTTGGAGAGAAACAGCTGGCAGCCGAAGGCATTGATGTAGCGCCAGGGGCTCTCGCCGCCGCAAAAGGCGGCGCGGCTGATGTCCAGCTCGTAGTGCTGGATGGAGTTGAACACGCGCAGCCCGGTATCGGCGCTGTTGCGCGACAGCAGCACGACTTCCACCTGTGATTCACCGCCCAGCCGCTGGTTCAGGCGCAGCAGTTTGCGCACCAGCGGAAACGCTTCCCCCGGCTGCAGCGGTTCGTCCTCGCGGTCCACCTGGTACCTGGAATAGGCGTCCAGGCCATCTCGCTCGTACACCGCGTGACTGTCGTTCAAATCGAACAGCGCGCGCGAGGAGATGGCGATGACCAGCTTGTCCAACAGTGATTGTGCCATGGGTAGAGCATACCGGCATGGCCGCGGCGCCGCCAGCACGGCCAGGTCGCTGTTCAGCGTACCTTCAGCAGGCCGCGGTCTTCCAGGTCCAGCAACAGCAGTTGCTGGACGAGGAACTCTTTCGGCGTCTCGGGGTGCTCCAGGTGAATGCGCTCCAGCCAGGGGCGCGCGGATTCCTCGTCCTCGCGGTGCAGCAGCGCCCGGAACACGGCCTTGACCATGCCGGCGGGATCCCCTGACAGCGACTTGATGCGGCGCAGGCTGGCCGCGAGGGCGACTTCCCTGTCGGTGAGCTCGGTGCCGAACGGATAATCCGGCAACAGCCCCTGCTCGACGAAGGGTGCCAGTGAGTCCGCCAGGCGCTGCGGCGTGTTGTTGCGCGCGGATTGCGGCAGTTCGTAGTCGCTCTCGAGCTTGCCGTGCTCGCGGGCGAACTGCAGCAGCTCCTCCTGGAAGCGGCTGTCGGCGACTGCCACGAGGCGCTTGATCACCTCGGCATCGCTCTGGCCGCGCAGGTCGGCCACGCCGTACTCCGTCACGACGATATCGCGCAGGTGCCGGGGAATGGTGGCGTGCCCGTACCTGGCCACGATATTGGATTCCAGCGCATCGCCCTGGCCGCGGGTGCTGCGGATACACAGGACGGAGCGCGCGCCGGGCAGGTCGTGCGCCATGGCGACGAAATTGTACTGACCCCCTACGCCGCTGATCACGGTGCCGTCCTCCAGCGCATCGGAAGCCACCGCCCCGCTGAGGGTAACCTTCATACCGGTGTTGATGAAGCGCGCGTCGCGACGCTGGGCACTGTACAGGGGAAAGTCCAGCAGCAGCTGGTTGGTGCGCCTGACGCCCGTCATGCAGATCGCCTCGCGCTCGGCGTCGTCGAGGGCGCGCAGGCGCTCGTAGAACTCGCGCGGACCCAGGAAGAAGCCGCCATGGAGGTAACGGCCGTGACGCAGGGTGCCGCCCTGCACCTGCGCGAGCAGCGCATCGGCGGTGCGCTGCTCGCGCAGGTCATTGGGGTAGTGCTGTCCCGCGATGTCCAGGCTGGCGCCGGCCAGGGTAACGGCCTCATCCACGATGCCCCAGTGCTGCAGGCGTGCGAGCGACTGTGCATCCAGGTGGCGCGGCATGTAACCGGTGTCCAGCGCCCAGCGGTACAGCTCGCTGTCGACGGTGTCGCCGATGGCGCCCGCGTTGCGCGCGTTCTGCAGTTCCAGGTCGTCGTACACGCGGCGCTTGACGATACCCTCCTCCACCAGGCGCATCATGCCGTAGACAAACATTTCCGTGGAGACGTACAGGCCCTGTTCGAACGGGGAACTCTGGGCATCCGCGTGGTCGGCCCCGATGGCTGCCAGTAATCGACCGTAGGCGTCGTTGTCGCGCTGGCGCAGGATACAGGCCTGCGCGACGGCGTCGCCCAGGGCGCCGATACCGATCTGCAGCGTGCCGCCGTCGACCACCAACTGGCTGGCGTGCAACGCCGCCGCGTAGTCGCGCAGGGGTACCGCGCCATTGGGCACCGCGAACAGTGCGCGGTCGTAGTCGGGGTTGTCGACGATGATGTCGAAGACGTCTGCGGGCAGCTCGGCGTCGTGCTCCATGAACGGCAGGTCTGAGTGTACCTGGGCCACTTTCACCACCTTGCGCGCACCGGCGTCG
>JAWVYG010000106.1:0-7361 GCA_033722815.1 Halioglobus sp. | reverse complement strand
TTCGAACCGAACAGGTCCCAGAAGGCGACAGGGTAGCCGCGCTGCGTGTAGCCCTCGATGCCGATCTTCTCGACGCGCTCGTCGACCTTGGGGTGTGGCTTGCCGGCCTGGCTCATACCCGAGATGTCGCCCTTCACATCGGCCAGGAAGACCGGCACGCCGAGATCGGAAAAGCCCTCCGCCAGGCACTGCAGCGTGACGGTCTTGCCGGTGCCGGTGGCGCCGGCCACCAGCCCGTGGCGGTTGGCGTAGCGCGGGTTGAGAAAAATCTGGCCGGCATCCGAGCCGCCGATGAGTATGCCATCGCTCATTCTGTAAAAATCCTTGCAGTGGGGGGCGTGGAGGTAGAACGGCAGTATAATCAAGGCATAGCACAGTGGACAGTGGCGGAAGGGATTTCCTATGCGGTGGCGAGGCGGCAGGCGCAGCGAGAACATCGATGACAGGCGCGGCCAGGGGCCCGCGGCGGGTGGCGCCGGGCTCGCCCCGGCTGCCATGCGTTTCCTGCCGCTGCTGCTGAAGACCAAGGCCGGCCGGGTGCTCCTGGTTGGCGGGATCGTGCTTATCTTCGGTGGCAAGCTCATCGGCGTCGACGTCTTGTCGCTGCTGGCGGGGGCGGGCGGTTCGGTGGCCACCGCGCCGGTGCAGATGAGCGAGGCGGACAACGAGACGGCGGAGTTCGTATCGGTGGTCCTGGCGGATACCGAGGCGACCTGGCACCAGATCTTCGGCGAGCTGGGCCGGCGCTACCCCGAGCCCACCCTGGTGTTGTTTGCCGGCCGCGTCAATTCCGCCTGCGGCAGCGCGTCCTCGGCGGTAGGCCCGTTCTACTGCCCCGGTGACCAGCAGCTGTACATCGACCTGTCATTCTTCCGCGACCTGGCCAGGCGCCACGGTGCGCCGGGAGATTTCGCCCAGGCGTACGTGGTCGCGCACGAGGTCGGGCACCACGTGCAGACGGTACTTGGCATCAGCGAGAAGGTGCACGCGGCAAAACGCGATCGCAGCCAGGCCGAGGCCAACGCGCTCTCCGTGCGCCAGGAACTGCAGGCGGACTGCTTCGCCGGCTTGTGGGGCAATGCCGCGAACATCGACCGCAAATTGCTCGAGCCCGGCGATCTGGAGGAGGCGCTGCAGGCAGCGACAGCGATCGGCGATGACCGCCTGCAGCGCGAGGCTGGGCGGCAGGCGGTGCCGGACAGTTTCACCCACGGCACCTCGGAGCAGCGTGTGCGCTGGTTCCGCCGCGGTTTCGAGAGCGGCGACTTCAACAGCTGCGACACCTTCGCGGCGCGCTCACTCTAGCGGACAGGTCATATCTCAGCCTCGCGCGGGCGAGGCGCGCCAGCCCCCGGCGGCCAGCAGCGCCGCCATGAACACCATCGGCACGGCGCATAGCGAGAGCAACGCCTGCCAGCTGACCAGGCTCATCGCCCAGCCCGCCGACAGCGACGCCAGCGCCTGGCTGGAAAAAAGTACGGAGTCGTTCAGTGCCTGCGCCCGCAGCGCCTCGCCCTCGCGGTACGCGGTGGGCAGCAGGGCCGTGCCCGAGACGAACAGGAAATTCCAGCCGATCCCGAGCATGACCAGCTGTCCCCAGAAACCCAGCACCGACACGTCGACGAGTCCGATGGCAATGGTGACGGCATAGCAGGCCAGTCCCAGGGCCATCAGGCCGCGGATGCCGAGCAGGCGGAACAGCCAGGGCGTCAGCAGCGACGGCAGGAACATCGCCGCGATATGCGACTGGATCACCCACTTGGTGTCCTCGAGGCTGTGCCCGTGGTGCAGGTGCATGCTGATCGGCGTCGCGGTCATCACGAAGGACATGACCACGTAGCCACAGGCGCCGCTGACGATCGCCAGCACAATCGTGCGATCGCGCAGCAGCGCCGCTGGCTTGCGCCCGGACTTCACCCGTTCGTGCTGTGCCAGCGGCGCGGGGCGGTAAAAGCGCAGCAGCAGGGCGCCGGCGAGAAGGCACAGCGCGCCCAGTCCGAAGGAGCCGGCGTACTCCACCGCTGCCAGGTCTTTGCCCGCCAGTGCCAGTTCAGGGCCGATGAAGGCGGCGACGATTCCCGAGCACATGATGATAGAGGCTGCGGTGGGCGCCTGCTCGAGGGCGACGCTCTCCATCGCCGCGAAGCGAATCTGGTGCAGCGCCGCGGCGTTGTTGCCGAGGAAGAATGCCGCCAGGCAGAACAGGGCGAAGCTCTCCCGGGCGAGCGCCACGGCGGCCAGTGCGCAGGCGCCGCCGCCGACGGCAATGAACAGGGCGAAGGTTGCGCGACGGCCGAGCACGCGCATCCCTCGCACCGCCGGCACTACGCCGCAGGCGATACCTACTATCATCAGCGTGATGGGCAGGGTCGCCCACTGTTCCGACGGCGCCAGCCGCGCACCGATGATGCTGCCGATCAGCATCATCATGGGCTGGGCGCAGATAGCGATGGCGTAAATGGCGGCCAATAGCCAGACAGTGCGGAAAGAGGAGGGCATGGCGTCAGCCTAGCCCATGGACGGTCTCCACGGCGACCGTTTTCGCCACTATTCCCCTGGCGCGTTCGGGTCCGAAGGGGCGTCCTGGCGTTCACGGTGCCGCTGCTGCGCCGCCTCTGCCAGCGTCACCGGCAGGCCGCAGTCCCGGCACAGTGTCCTCAGCGCGCGGTAACAGCGTGCGGCTGCCTCCTCGCCGGACTCGCGCCGCAGGGCGAGGCAGCCGTCCACTGCAGCCCGGACGCGCAGCGGCGAATTGGGATCCCAGGGCGCCGGCGCGGCGGCCCGTTCACGCTCCTTGTCACCTGACGCGATACTCAGCATGGGTTCCCGGGCAGTGTAGCGCTGCGCCTCCATCAGCTCGCGTTGGACCAATGCGTCTTCGGCGGGATCCGCGGGCTGCTCTTTCTCTGCACTGGCTGCCGGCGTCGTCCTGGCCATCGCGGGGGGCGCCGGGGCGGGTACCGCCCTGGCCGCAATGGCGCTCGCGGCGATGTCCGCCTGTCGCTTTGCGGTGTGCTCAGGCTGTCGCGCCTGCGCGCCGTCCGGGGACTCGGGGCCTGCCCGGGGTGCCATCGCTTCGGTCGTTGCACCGCCCTGCCGGCGATCGATCCTGCGTGCGAGCTCATGCGACCTGGCCTTCACGGGTGTGCTTTCCTTGCCCGCCTGCACTGCAAGCTCCTCGCTGGCTTCTGCCGCGATGTCCGACTGCTGTGTCGCGCCTGCAACAGCACGCCGTGCACGGTCATCGCCGGCAGCATCGAGGTCAGCATCCAGGGCAGCGTCAGCTGCGCCGACTTCCTCTCGCATCGGGGCAGCGGGGTAGCCGCGAGACTCCGGCACGGGCGCCGTTTCCATCGCGTCGAATACCGCGCCCGGCGTACCGTTCCTGTCTCCTGTCAGGCTAATCGACACGGCGATGCCGACGATGCCGGCGGCGGCCAGGCCGCTCATCCAGCCCGGCAGCAGCCGGGCGCGAACGCGCGGCGTCTTTTCCCGTGCGTAGGACAAAATCCTGTCGTCCAGGCCCTGTGGCGATCGCGGCGCGGGCAGCGGCAGCTGCTGCTCGTCCTGGTCACGGCTCATGCTACATCCCTCCCGCCGGCGTCGAGCTGTTCGCGCAGTTGCGCTCGCGCATAACGCAGGCGGCTCTTCACTGTCTCGGGCCCCACGGCGGTTATATCGGCGATCTCCGCAATCGAGAAGCCCTGCTCCTTCAGCAGCACCGCGTCGCGCTGCTCCCGCGGCAGTCCGCCAATACAGGTCATCACGTGCCGCTCCAGCTCGTTGAAGGCTGGCATTGTATCGGTGGCTTCGGGTTCCGGCACGTCGTCCAGGTTGCCCTGCTGCTCGTCGCGCCGCCGGTAATAGTCCGCCACCTTGTAGCGGCCGATCTGGTACAGCCAGGTGCGAAAACGCGCGTTGGGCTGGTAGGTCCCGGCGCTGTCGATCACCGCCGCCCAGGCTTCCTGCGCGATGTCTTCCACCGCCGCGCGCCGCGGGCAGCTGCGGTAAATGAACGCGAACAGCCCGTCCTTGTGGCGGTGATAGAGGCACTCGAAGGCGCCGGCGTCCCCTCCCTGGTACGCCAGCATCAGAGCCTCGTCACTCCTGAAGCGGTGGATGAATTGCAGCGGACTGACCCCCGCGGTTTGCTCAGGACTTCGAGGATAAGGATCGCGCCAGTTCAATCAAGTGAATGAACTCGCCGCGGTAGCCGTGTGGGTCGTCGCCGCGGGACCTGCGCGCCAGTTCGAGTGCGTCGTCATAGCCCCAGTCGCCGGTAAAGGTGCCGCCCTGCAGCAATTGGCCAAAGCCGGCGACGCTGGCGGCGAAGCGCAGGTCGTCGGAGCTGCGCCCGGTGCCGCTGTCGGCCCTGACGACGCGGGTCAGCAGCTGGCTGTCCTTCTCGCCGGGCGTCTTGTAACGCAGTTTGACGTGCGCCAGTTCGCCGCGGCGCGCGGCGCCGGGGGCGGCCTCGCGCTGGTAGCGCAGGCCGGGTATGCGCTCGCCGCCGGAGCCGGCCAGCACCACCTCGTACAGTGCGGTGACGGTGTGACCCGCGCCGATGTCGCCGGCGTCGACCTTGTCGTTGTTGAAGTCCTCGCGCCCCAGCAGGCGGTTCTCGTAGCCGATCAGGCGGTACTCGGAGACCTCGGCGGGGTTGAACTCCACCTGGATCTTGACGTCGGAGGCGATGGTGAAGAGGGTGGACTGCATCTCGTTCACCAGTACCTTCTGTGCCTCTTTCAGGCTGTCGATATAAGCGGCGTTGCCGTTGCCCACGTCCGCCAGCTGCTCCATCAGGGCGTAGTTGTAGTTGCCCGCGCCGAAGCCGAGGGTGGTCAGGGCGATGCCGCCCTCGCGCTTGCGCTCGATCAGGTCCTTCAGCGCCTCGATGTTCACCGTGCCGACGTTCATGTCGCCGTCGGAGGCGATGATCACGCGGTTGATGCCGTCCTCGATCCAGTACTGCTCCGCCAGCGCGTAGGCCAGCTTGATGCCCGCGCTGCCGTGTGTGCTGCCCCCGGCCTCCAGGCCGTCGATCGCCTGTAGTATCTTCGCCTTCTCGTTGCCGGGCGTGCTCTCCAGTACGGTCCCGGCCGCGCCGGCGTACACCGCCAGCGCGATGCGGTCACCGGCTGTCATGTTGTTGACCAGAAGGCGTACCGCCTTCTTGACCAGGCCCAGTTTGTTCGGGTCGCGCATGCTGCCCGAGACGTCGACCAGGAAGACCAGGTTGGCGTCGGGGCGCTCCGCCGCCGGCGGTTCGAAGCCCTTCAGTCCCACCTGCAGCAGGTGGTGGCTGTCGCTCCAGGGCGCCGGTGCAAACTCCGTGTGGATGCTGAAGGGCTGTTCGCTGTTGCGCGGCGCCTCGTAGCTGTAACTGAAGTAGTTGATCATCTCCTCCAGCCGCACGGCGTCGGAGGGCGGCAGTCGGCCCTCCCGCACCAGCATGCGCCGCACGTTGGCGTAGGCTGCGGTGTCCACGTCGATGCTGAAGGTGGAGACCGGGTCCTCCAGCACGCGCTTCACGCCGTTCTCGTCGTAGTGGATATAGTTTTCGCGGTCCACCGTGTAGCCGTGGGGCGCGCTCATTTTCATCGCCATGCTCGCCATTGGCCTGGCATGGTAGGCGGCAGCCGCATCCATGCTGTGCATGTCGGGCGCCGCGAGTTCGCGCGCCATTTCCGTGGTGAGTTTTGGCATCTGTTTGGCCGCGGCTATTTCTCTAACCTTTGAGTTGTCGGAGCCCTTGATAGGTCGCTGCGGTTCGCTCTGGACACTCTTGCCCGCGCTCGCCGTTTCCTCCTCCAGTGCCGGCTCGATCAGTTGTGCTGGCGGATCAACCTGCGCTGTCGTGTCATCCACGGTCCGTTGGCTCTGCTTGTCGGCGCAGGCGCACAGCACAGCGACGGCCGCGGCGATGGTGATGGTCTGTGTTTTCGTTGCCATGATGTCGGCTCCTCCGGGTGGGTTCACAGGCTTAATCGCGCCGGCGCGGCAAACGGGGTTAAAACTTTTTTTTGATGTGTCGCCTTTTCGATCGGGTCGAAAAGTGGACAGATGGCGGCCAGGTGGCTGCGGGCGCAGTATGCAGGGGCGAGAGGGGAGGCTGACACGGCAGCGAGCCGTGAGGAATGAAGGAGGGGCGCATGACTGTCGCCAAAGCCATCGAATACCGCATCATCCGCCAGCTGCTGGCGCGTGAACCCGCAGAGCAGGCGCCACCCGGGCCCTGGCTGGACCGCCTGATCGCCGTGCTGGCCGTTACCGCGGCGCTACTGACACTGGGAGCCTACCTGCCGGAGCTGGTGCTCGCGCTGCTCGCCGGTTCGACGGTGGCGGCGCTGTCACTGCCGGCGGGTGGCGGTAAGTAACCTATTTAAATTCAGTGAGATAGCGCTGTAACCTGATCTGGATCAGCGACAGCAGTTAAAGTTGTTTCGAGGAGCCGTCGCGGCCCGTGGGGGCATTGGCCTGGTCTTCGCCAGTGGTTAGCATGGGGCTTTCCTTTGCAGGGCCACACCATGAACGACGCCGTCATCACCCTCTCCCTGGCGCAGCTGTCCATCGCACTGGTGCCCGTGGCCATTACGCTGGTCATCCTCGTGCGCTGGTCCTTCGGGGTCGGCAACGCCGTGTATGCACTGGGCCGCATGCTGGCGCAGCTGTTGCTGATCGGCTACGTGCTGGCGTGGATCTTCGGCGCCGGCAGCGGCTGGCTGATACTGTTGGTGCTGGCCATCATGTTGCTGGCGTCCTCGTGGATTGCCCTCAACACGGTGCCTGAACGGCGGCGCGAATTGCTCGGCATGTCGCTGGCGGCGATTGTCGTCGGCGGCGGGCTAACCCTGGCCCTGATTACGCAGGCGGTGTTGCAGCTGGAGCCCTGGTACCTGCCGCGCTACATGATACCGCTCGCGGGCATGGTGTTCGCGAACGCCATGACCGCGGTCAGTCTCGCGGCCGAGCGCCTGCTGGCGGAACTCGGGCACGGGGAGAGCTGGGAAAGCGCGCGCCTTGCCGCCTACCAGGCGGCGATGATCCCCGTCATCAATGCGCTGCTCGCGGTGGGACTGGTGTCGCTGCCCGGGATGATGACCGGACAGATACTGTCCGGTGTGTCGCCGCTGATCGCGGCGCGCTACCAGATCATGGTGATGTGCATGATCTTCGCCTCGGCGGGCATCTCCACGGCGCTGTTCCTGGCGCTGTGCCGCGCGCGGGTGGCCGACCAGCCGGAGGACTGACGCGGGAGCCGCTCGTTCAGTCCTGCCCGGCTTCTTCGGAGCCGAACCAGTCCTGCATCTTCTTCGCCGCGCGGGCGCGGACGTCGTCGTTGATGTAGGCCGCCACTGCCG
>JAWVYG010000105.1:0-7380 GCA_033722815.1 Halioglobus sp. | reverse complement strand
GAAGTTGCTGTCCAGCGCCCAGGTGGTAGTCAGGATGTTCAGCGTGCCGACGACCATGGAGGCGAGGATATCCGGTGAAAACTCGGTCTTGACGTCGCCGAGTTCGACGCCGGCCCTGATCAGCTGCTTGAACGATTCCATCGCCGTGCTGCCCAGCTCCTGCTGGCGCTCCCGGTCCTCCGCCAGCGCGGTGGGGCCGACCACGATGAGCTGGCGGTCGATGTCGTTCATGCCCGCGAAGTTGGACTCGATGTAGTCGATCATGGCCTCGAGGCGGGCGCGGGTGGTGGGGTGGTTGCGCATCAGCTCGCGCAGCATGGGTTCCATCTGGCTGTAGAGCCGGGAGATACCCAGCCCGCCCAGCAGGGCGTGCTTGTTGGGGAAGTGTCCGTAGAACGTGCGCCGCGCCACGTCCGCCTCCACGCAGATCTGCTCGATGCTGGTGTCGTCGATGCCCTGGCGCTGGAACAGGGTATAGGCCGCCTCCTCGATGCGGCTGCGGATTTCCTGTTTGCGCTTCTCCCTGCGCCCCAGCGATGTCTGGTTTACGCCCATGAAAATTCTGTAAGACGGTTGCAATTTAAAAGGCATTAAACTAGTTTGTATACAAATGTGCAACTTTGCGCATTTGGGCACGCAAATGCCCACGCAAATCCGGGGCCGCCCGCCTGTGGGGGCAGGGTCCCGACGACAACCCGATTCAGAGCGCCAGAGAAAGAACGATGCCCGACCGATTGATTGTGGTTTCCACCGACTGCCACGCCGGCCTGCCCATCGCCGACTACAAGCCCTACGTGGAATCGAAGTACCACGAGATGATGGATATGGCGGTGCCCATTACCGTCGACATGCTGGAAAAGTCCGAGAAGATGTTCCTGATCAAGGAGATCAACGACGCCTGGCGGGCACCGATCGAGAAGGAACTGACCGGGGCCTGGGACTACACCGAGCGCCTCAACATGCTCGCCGGCGATGGCATCGCCGCCGAGGTGATCTTTCCCGACGGCATTACGGAGAAGAACACGCCGCCGTTCGGCGCCGGCCTGGGCCTGAGTCCCCGTGACATGGTGCCCGAGCTGCAGTGGGCCGGGGCCATGGCGCACAACCGCTGGCTCGCCGAATGGTGCGCCAATGATCCGGCGCGGCATATCGGGGTCGCTTCGATTCCCCTGCTGTGGGATGTGGCGCAGGCGGTGGAGGCCGTGCGCTGGTGCGTCGACAACGGCCTGACCTCGGTGATGATCCCGACGCTGTGGTGCGAGCACGAAGCCTACCACCACGTGAAGTACGACCCGTTCTGGGAGGTGTGTGAGGACCTGGGTGTCATCGTGCACTTTCACTCGGGACCGGCCCCCCACGGCGAATACTTCGGCGCGGGTTTTCCCGAGCAGGACAACCGGCAGCAGATGCCCGGCGCCATGGGCATCTACGTCTCCGAGGTGATGTGGTGGCTGTATCGCCCGCTGACGTTCATGATCTGGGGCGGGGTATTCGAACGCTTCCCGAAACTGCGCGCCATGATCGTGGAGGGCGGCACCATGTTCATGCTGCCCCCGTGGCTGCGGTTGATGGACTTCCATTACCACGAGGGCGAGATTTCCGCCAAGCTCGGCAATTTCAAGGGTCACCTGTCCATGGCCCCGAGCGAGTACTTCGAGCGCAACGTGGGTATCGGCGCCTCCTGCGTCAGGCGCGCCGACATCGAGATGCGGCAGGAGATCGGGCTGGAGAAAATCATGTGGGGCAGCGACTTCCCCCACCCGGAGGGCACCTGGCCGAACACCTCGAAGTACTACCTGGATACCTTCTCCGGGATTCCCGAAAGCGACGGCCGCAAGATCCTCGGCGAGAACGCCGTGGAGTTCTACGGTCTCGATCGCGACAGGTTACAGGCGGTCGCCAACGAGATCGGCCCCGAAACCTCCATCTTCAACTAATTCCAACCAGGCGCATATCTGCGGAGAGTTAACATGACGATTGTCGAAGCTTGCGAATCACGGACCAATACCACGCCGGACTTTCCCATAGGCTGGTGCTCGGTGTCCCGCTCACACGAACTGCGCGTCGGCGAGGTCAAGCAGGTACAGGCCTTCGACCGCGAACTGGTACTGTACCGTACGCGCTCCGGGCGTCCCGTCCTGCAGGATGCGTTCTGTCCGCACCTGGGCGCCCATCTCGGTATCGAGGGCAGGGTGATCGGCGAGACGATTCGCTGCCCCTTCCACGGCTGGCAGTTTGGCGTGGACGGCAAGTGCGAGCACATTCCGTACAGCGAGAAGATTCCCGAGCGGGCGCGCATCCGTACCTGGCACGTGGAGGAGAAGAACGGCGAGGTCTACGTCTGGTTCCACCCGGAGAACACGCCGCCGCAGTGGCAGTTGCCCGACCTGCCCGAGCTCGGCGATCCGAACTGGACCGAGCCGCGCTACACCGAGCACCTGGTGCCGGCCCATGTGCAGGATATCTGCGAGAACTCCTGCGACCCGGTGCATTTCCAGTACGTGCACCGCCAGATGGAGGTGCCCGAGTCCGAGGTCACTATCGACCCCGACGGCCGCACCATGCACCTGCACTCCGAAATGAAGGGCGCGGACTACCCGAACCACCTGCACGCGACGACCTATAGCCCGGGCTTCGCCATGGTGCGCACCACCTATGGCCCGAATGCCGAGATGATCATGTACAACAGCCCGCAGCCGATCAGCCGCCACGAGACGCTGATGCGCTGGACGCTGATCGTGCGCAAGGAGATCGAGGACTACGCCGGCGACGACGTGATGCGCGGCATTATCGAGGGCCTTTCCGACGACTACCCGATCTGGGCGAACAAGGTGCACAAGCGCCGCCCGGTGTTTTGTGAAGGGGACAAGCCCCTCGTGACCTTCCGCAAGTGGGTGCGCCAGTTCTACCTGACCTCCGAGGACAAGCGGGAGATCGCGTAGCGGCATGAAGGAATTCAAGGACAAAATCGCCGTCATCACCGGCGGCGCAAGCGGGGTTGGTCGGTCCCTGGCGTTTGCCCTGGGCCGCGAGGGCGCGAAGGTCGCCGTCGGCGATGTCGACAGGGACGCGCTGCAGCAGGTGGCACAGGATCTCGCCGGCGAAGGCATCGAGGCGATCGTCGAATTCTGCGACGTCACCTCCGAAGAGAGCCTGGACGCGCTGGCCGAGGCGGCGATAGAGAAGCTCGGCGGGCTCGACCTGGTGTTCGCCAACGCCGGTATCGGCGCCGGCGAGACGGGAGCGATGTGGGATTACTCCGAGAAGGACTGGCAGTGGGCGTTCAACGTCAATGTCTGGGGAGTGGTGAACAGCATCCGGGCGTTCATGCCGCGGCTGGTCGCGGCCGGCAGGGAGGCGCATTTCGTCGTTACCGGCTCTGGCAATGGCGCGTATACCATCCTGCCCGACGCGCCGATCTACACGGCGACCAAGGCGGCCGTGCACGCGATCACGGAGAACCTGCATTACCAGGTGCAGGCCGGTGGGCTGCCCGTCAAGGTCAGCGCCCTGTTCCCCGGCCCGCACGTGGTGGATACCGGCCTGTTCAATTCGTCTCGCGTGCGCCCGGATGAACTGCGCAAGGACGGCGTACAGGGCAACGAGTCCGGCATCAACTCGGTGGACGACATGAGGAAGATGGCGGCCGAGTTCGGAATCGAGATACAGACCACCCACCCGGACGAGGTGGCCGAGATGGCGCTCAGGGGCCTGCGCGACGACGCGTTCTGGCTGCTTGAGACCACCCCGGAAACCGACGACAAGATTCGCGCACGGGCGGACATGATCCTCTCGCGGACAACCCCCGTCCCGGCCAGTGTAGGCTAAACTTCAACACGCATTTTTCTAACGCAGTAACCCCGTAAGGATAACGATATGACGAACGACACAGGTGTACCCCAGGGAAACCCCGGCGATATCATCAACTGGCCCATGCTGAAACTTGTCTACCGCACCGACCCTGACAAGATTGCGGCGCTGCTGCCCCCGGGCATCGAGCCCGGCGCGGAACCGAACGTCCGCCTGACCATCTACAACTTCCCCGTGCCCGACGAGCCGGAGTACGGCATCGTGACGTCCGTCGACGCGGACTTCAACGGCGTGCAGGGCGAGTTCACCCTCGGCTACGGGATCGACCAGGAATCCGCCATCTTTGTCAGCCAGGAGACCAACGGCCAGCCCAAGTACCCGTGCACCACGGAGTACTACCGCCTCGGGCCGTCGGTGACGGCACGCTGCACACACCAGGGCTACACCTTCGTCGAGTACAAGGGCGCCTCTACCGGTCCCGCGGATACCGGCCCCGAATTTGTACAGAACGAGTGGTGGCTGAAGTACTCGCGCGCGGTCAGTGTTGGCGGCCCCGCCACCGGCTTCGATTACCCGCCGCACGTGGTGCACGTAATGAGCAAGTATGGCACGGCGCACCGCGAGAACGTCGAGGGCGAACTGATATTGCGCGACAGCCCCTGGGACCCGCTGGCGAGCAAGCTGCCCCTGCGCGAGATGGTCGAGTCCTACCTCTGGTGGCCGATCTTCCTGGACCGGCAGATGACGATTGCGGGCGAGCTGGATGCCCAGGCATTTCTGCCCTTCGCCGACACGATCTCGGGTTCCCGCTGGCCGGGCGAGAACGGCGGCCCCAAGAAGGCGGCCTGACCCGATAGACGCGGGCCCCGGACGCAGGCGTCCGGGGCCTTTTTGTTTGCGTGCCGCCGCCGGCAGTTGCGCCCCGTGGCGGTACAGACCAGAAGATACCTATGCGTGCACAGGACTCCTGGCTCCCCGCCGCGTGTGGCATGGCCTGCCTCGGCCTGGGCGCCGGACTCATCGGGATATTCGGCTTCTTCGTCGGACCGCTGTCGCAGGAATTCGGCGTCGGCGCCGCCGTGATCAATATCGGCCCCGTGGCACTGCTGCTGGTGCCGGGCATCGTGGCGCCCCACGTCGGGCGGCTGGCGGACAGGCTGCCGGTACGGCGCATGGTGTTGTTCGGCACGACGCTGGCGATGGCGTCCCTGCTGGCCATCACCCAGGTGAGCGCACTGTGGCAGGCGGGGGTGCTGTTCCTGTGTTTTTCGCTGGGACTGACCTTCTACGGCCCCGTGGTGGTCAACGGCCTGATGGTGAAACTGTACCCGGGGCGGGAAGCCAGGGCGCTCGCGATAGCGGCGATCGGCATCAGCATCGCCAGCGCCACGCTGCCACCGCTCATGGGCGCGCTGCTGTCTTTCCTCGACTGGCGCACCACGCTGGCGCTGCTGGCCGCCGGCGTGTTGTGCCTGCTGTGGGTCATGGCGCTGACCACGCTGCCGCCCGGGGTTGTCGGCAGTGCTGCCGATGGTGAGCACCCCCCGGCCGCAGACTTTTACCGCCGGCGGGAATTCTGGCTGATAGGCCTCTGCGTGGCCATGGCGCTCGGTGTCGCGGTACTGCTGGCGGTGGTGTACCCACCGCACTTCCTGGCGCGGGGTTTTACCCTGGCGCAGGCCGGCTGGTTCCTCTCCTTCGCCGGTATGGCGGGGCTGCTGGGCAAGGCCTGTGTCGCCTGGCTCGGGGATGCAGGCCGCGCCCGGGCCAAGTGGCTGGCGATGGCGCTGCTGCTGCTGCAGATCGCAGGGCTCGGCCTGTTGCTGCGCGCCGACAGCGTCGCCTCCGTGCTGCCGGCCATGTCCCTGCTGGGATTCGGCAGCGGCGCCTTCATACCCATGCACCCCTACCTGAACAGCCGCTACTTCGACGCGAGGGTCATCAGCCATGTGATCGGTGCGCAGATGCCGCTGTTCCTGCCCTTTGGCCTGTTCGGTGCGCCGCTGGCGGGCTACGTCTTCGACCGCACCGGCAGTTACGACCTCGTGCTGATGGTGCTCGCCGCGATACTGGCGGTGGCCATGCTGCTCGCACTGCGCCTGCCGCCTGCCGCGCCTGGACGGGCCTGATGCGGGGTCCAGGTGTGCCGGCACGGCCGGGCTGCGGGCCATTTTGAACCTCGCATAATGGCTTGCAACTGCGCTATCTTAGCGCTTCCCCGGACAGCGGCTGTGCCGCCGCGGCGACACCGTTTTCGCAGTCCCGCGGGGAATTGTCCCGGTCACTGAACAACAAGCCGAAGCGCACAAGGGAGTAAACCATGCCGATGTTTGTCAGAAAGTTCCTGCACTCGCTGTACATGACCCTGGTGAAGACACTCGTCGTGTTTTCTCCCGGAGTGCGGTACACGGTATTCGCCGGCGCCGGCAGTTCGCGCCAGCTGTGCGAGCACGTCGTGCGCACCGGTGTCGGCAAGGTGCTGGTGGTGACCGACAAACCGCTGCGCGAACTGGGTGTCGTCGACCAGGCGGTCGCCGCGCTGACAGAGTCAGACGTGGCCGTCGCTATCTACGACGGCGTCCTCCCCGATCCCACCTTCGAGCAGGTGGCCGAGGGCGTGGCGCTGGCCAGGCAACAACAGAGCGAGGCGGTCGTGGCCATCGGCGGCGGCTCGTCCATGGACGCCGCGAAAATCATTTCGGCATCGGTTACCAGCGACGAGAACCCGGCAGACTGGGTCGGCTTCGGCAAGGTGAAGCACGAGGTGTTGCCGATCTACGCCATTCCCACCACGTCAGGCACCGGTTCCGAGGCAACCATGGGCGCGGTCATCAAGGATGCCGCGACGAAGGAAAAGCACGTGATATCGGGCGCTTCGCTCTTGCCCGCCGCCTGCGCGCTGGACTCCGACCTGATCATGGGCCTGCCTCCGCATATCACCGCCGCCACCGGCATGGATGCGCTGACGCATGGCATCGAGGCCTACATCGGTATCTGGGAACGGGGCACGCGCAAGGAAGACGCGCGCATGGCGGTGCGACTGATCTTCAACCACCTCGCCCAGGCGTATCGCGACGGTTCGGATCGCAACGCGCGCGACGGCATGGCGATGGGCGCCTACTACGCCGGCATCGCCATCAACCAGGTCAACGTCGGCAACGTGCACGCGATCGCGCACCAGCTCGGCGGCAAGTACGGCATCCCCCACGGCCTGGCCAACGCGTTGGTACTGCCGCACATCCTCGAGTTCTGTCGCGAGGAGGCGCAGCAGGCGCTGGCGGAACTCGCGCTGCTGGTGGGAGCGGGCAGCGTCGGTGAGGCAGAGGGCGTCCTCGCAGACAAGTTCATCCAGGCGGTGCGCGACCTGCGCACCGAGGTGGGCATCCCCGACCAGTCCGACCTGATCCAGCGCGACGATTTCGCCAACATCGCGGAGCTGGCGATCGCCGAAGGCGCCGGCTACCCGGTGCCGCGCCTGCTGGACACCGAGAGCGTCTTGACGCTGCTGAACAAGATTACTGCGTAAGGCTCGGGCGGTAGTTTTGTTGCTGGGCTAATCGCCCGACGCGG
>JAWVYG010000104.1:0-7473 GCA_033722815.1 Halioglobus sp. | reverse complement strand
TCCAGATGGGCCTGGTGATCGAAGATAATCTGCGGCCGCTGCGGGCGGGGGTAGTCGGTGAACGCCGGGTGCCCGGCGCCCAGCCGGCCCGTTTCGTGACAGCCGGCGCAGGCAAAACCCTGCGTGTCCACCAGCTGGTCCTGCCCCTGGTGTTCCTCGTGACAGCCCTTGCAGGCCCCCTCCTCCTGCTCCCTGTGCGCAAGCACGGCCGGCCGCGCATGGGCGCCGGTGGTGTCATGACAGCTGCGGCAGGCGCTGTCGTCGATGCGGGCGAAGGCACCGCCGTGGCAGGTGGCGCAGTCATCGCCGGCCGCGGCCTGGTGCGCAGGGTGCAGCGGACCGGTCGACCACAGCGCCTCGAGCCTGGTCCCCGCCGCCTCCTCCTCCGCGCGCTCCAGGTAGCGCGCCAGGCCCGGCGCCAGGAACGCCAGCACCAGTGTGACGACGACCGTCCACAGCAGCGAGCGCGGCAGCGACCAGGGCACACCGTCTGACACGGCCGGCTGGGTGAATTCGCTGGCGCGGGCGGCCGCGCCGGCCTCCTGCTCCACCATGAGCGCAAAGTCGAACCCGGGCGGGGGGTCGAGCAGCGTCAGCAGGTTGCCGCCCAGCCCGATGCGATCCCCCGGGCTGAGCCTGCACTTGCGCCTGTCCTCGCCATTGACCTGCAGCGCGCCGCCGTCGAGGCTGCGCACGGACGGCCGCCGGCCCAGCTTGATGCGCGCGTGGCGCGGCAGCATACCGGCCCCGGACAGCGTCAGGGTATTCTCGGAGGCGCTGCCGATGCTGATTTCGCGGGTATCGAGTTCGAGGTCGTGCAGGGTGCGCGCATCGCCCTGCCGGAAGACCTGCCTGAGAAGTACCTTGGCCACTAGTACATGAACACCACGATGACATGGACAATGAGCACGGTGACCAGCGCCACGCTGAGCACCAGGTGCAGATAGCGCCAGAAACCCAGCCAGGCCTGTCCCTGGACATCCCGGCGAATGCGTCCCAGCAGGTGCTGCCTGCGCGCGATCAAGGCCACCAGCTTGGACAGCGCATCGGCCTCGTCCTGGGCCCGCACCCTGGGCGCGTACTGGGCGATGTAGTCGAGCACGCTCTCCTGGCCGCGGTTGGGCACGGAACGGGCGGCCTCGAGGTCGCCCAGGTCACCCGGTTGCAGGAAGGTGGAGCGATCGACGGCGAACAGGCGCGACCACAGCCCGCCCCCGATGGCGGTGCCCTCGATCGCGCTGCGCACGGCCAGTTGCGCCGCGGGGGAACAGTGTTCGGCGCGCGCCAGGCTCTCCTTGTTCAGCTCGTGGAGCTCATCGATCATGTCGGCGCGTCGCACACCCTTGCGGTTGTTCAGGCCACTGCCGGGCAGCGCCAGGTAGAGCACCAGCCCCACCACCCCGCTCGCAACGACGACCAGGAGCAGCACATACCCCAGGACATGCACGTTGAAATCGAGCCGGTCGCCGGAGTGCAGCGTCGCGATGCCGACCAGGGCGATGCCCATGAAGATGTGCGCCGACACCCAGGCGACGACATTGCCGCCCGACTCGTAGCGGCGCTTGCGTATGCCCAGCGCGGCCAGCCAGATCAGCAGCAGCGCCGCCACGCCGCCGAGGGTGTAGCCCTGCCAGGAGTCGCCACCGGCCGGCGAGGTGGCGCCGCTGGTGAGGTCGATCGCCCAGCAGGCGAGCAGCAGCAGCAGGGCGTACAGCGCGTACAGGCCGCGCCGGTAGAAGACAATCCCGCGGCCTATCATCACAAGCTCTCTATCACGGCGGTGACCGGGTCGGGCCCGATGCGAATCGCCGCGCCGGTGGGGCAGGCGCGCACGCAGGCGGGCCCGGCGGGCAGGTCGACGCAGGCGTCGCACTTCCTGGCCTGCGGCGGTTTGTCCGGCGATTGCCCGGCGGCGCCGGAACGGCCCAGGAACAGCCTGGCGAACAACCCGGGGGTCGGCTGTGCGGGATGGGCCAGGTGTATCGCATCGTAGGGGCAATTGACGACGCAATTGCCGCAGCCGATGCAGGTGTCATCGATGTACACCTCGCCGTTCGAACTGCGACTGATGGCGTTCGGCGGGCAGTCCTTCATACAGTGCGGCTGTTCGCAGTGGCGGCAGGATACCGGCACCTGTACGCCGTTCATGCTCGGCCCGGAATCGCGGCTGAGCCGCTTGATGCCGTCGTGGGTCTCGGCGCACGCCTTCTCGCAGTTGTCGCAGCCGACGCACAGCGTCTCGTCGATGAACAGCGCGTTGGTCGCCTCCCCCAGGCCCTCGTCGAGGAGGAAGTGCAGCAGCCCTTCCGATTCCGGACGCACCTCCCACGAGGCGCGCGAGACCAGCCCGGAGGCGGCCAGGTCGCGCACCCGGTCGAGCTGCTCGCGATCGAACTCGATCAGCTTCTGGAACACGTGCTGGGGCACCTCGATGGTCTCGGTGTAGACCGAGGCAACCGCGCTCTCCTCGCGGGTGGAGTCGCCCAGCACGGCCATCTCGCCCAGCACGCTGCCGGCGCGCACCTGCGCCACCACGCTGACGCCGCCCTCCTGGGCGCGACTCAGCGCGACCGTGCCGTTGCGGACGATGAAAACGCTGCGCGACGCCTCCCCCTCCTGCCACAGCACGTCACCCGGCGCGTGGGCGTGGTGCGTGACCTCGTCGGCGTATTCGCGCAACTGGTCGATGCGCGCAGAGGGCACGAAGTGGCGCTGCAGCTCGCGTACCGTGTAGATCCAGACGATGCCATCGCGGATGGCGTCGTAGGTATTCATCAGCTTGAGGATGGTGCGCCGCGGCGTCTCCATCAGCACACAGCTGCGCCCGGCACGCGCCGCCTCGATCCGGGGCTGCCCGGCGATGAGGCTCATTTCGCCGAAAAACTCGCCGCGCCTGAGCGTGCGTTCGCCAGCGGGGCCCTCTGCGTCCAACTTCGCCTCGCCGTCGAGCACGGTGAAAAACGATACGCCCCGGTCGCCGGCGCGGTACAGGAGGTCATCGACCTCGATGACATGCGTACAACTGGGCCGCACGCCTTCGGTATACTCCCCGGCGATCCTCTGCTGCAGCGCAGCGACGGTCTGGCGCGCCTCCGCGGCGGACTCCGGGTCCGAATAGGCCACGTGCAGCTTGCTCTCGATCACCAGCTCGCGGAAGGCCAGCTTGCTCAACTGGCGGAACATGGGGACGCGCTCCATCATGCGCACCGCCTGCTCCTCCACGTCCATCATGTAGGGCAGGCCGGCGAACTGGTATTCCAGCAGCTCACGGTCCACGGGGTGAATCATGTTGCCGTGCACAAACTCCACCACGTCGTGCCCCTGGTTCATGGCCTGCTTGATCAGCGGGTAACCGGCGAGCGCGCCGATGACGTAGAGCCCCCCGACGTTGGACTCGTACCTCTCGCTGAGCTCGGGCAACGCCTCGGGCGAATCGTTGGGGAATTCGAGGCCGCAGGACTCCAGGAACCTGCGCGGCGGCAGCGCGCCGAGCCTGGCGACGATACGGTCCGCGGCGAAATCCAGCTCGCCCTCGGGTGTGTTGAGCGTCACCCTGAGCCTGTGGTCACCGTCGGGCGTGTCGACCACCTCCTTCACCGAGGAGCTGTACTGGCAGTTGAGCGTGATGGCCGGATCGCTGGCGTAGCGCAGCAGCAGCTCCTGGTTGTTGGCCTTGATGCGCGAGAACTCCTCGCGCCGGTTGAGTATGGTGACCTCGTTCTGTTCCGACAGCCCGAGCGCGTTTTCCACGGCGGCGTCGCCTGCGCCCACCACGAGGATTCTCTCCCCGCTGTACTCGCGCGGATCATCCAGCTGGTACTGCACCCACTGATTGTTCTCGCCTTCCACCCCGAGCTTCCTCAGGTTGCCCTGCAGGCCGATCGCCAGCACAACCGCTTTCGCACCGAGGGACGTGGAATTCGACAGGTCTACGTTGAAGTCGCCGGCGGCACCGGTGATTGCGACGACTTCCGAATTGAACTGGATGTTGATGCCCAGTTCGGCAATGCGCGCGTTCCAGTTGTCGAGGATTGCCTCGCGACTGCCGGGGGCAAAGGGAAGATCGCTGCGCAGCTTGAGGTAAGACGGCTCGGCCATGACGTGCTTGCCGCGCTGGAAGCGGTACAGGGTCTGCGAGGGTTGCTCGCGGCTCTCCAGCAGGACGTAACTGGGGCTATCCCTGCCGGCCTCCCTGTCGCGCTGCTGCGCCCGCGCTGCAGCCGAGAGTCCGGCGGGACCGGATCCGACGATCACGAGTTCATAGGAACTGCCCATATGCCTTCCAAACGCAATGCGCTTCGCGATGGTATACCCCGAACCGAACCGGTTAATCAAGGGGCGCGACGTGATATCGCGGTACGGCGCCGCCCGCTGCGGTCGCGCGCGGTACGCGCTTGACATCAGATAGCGTTCGGGGGATGGTCTGCGTCAGGACGAACAGCACGGTACGGCGGCCACAGCGCACGTTTTCTGCACTGGGCGCTTAACACCCGGCATGACTATATCTACGCGCGGGTGCCGGCGAGTCGCCGCACTGGAAACACCATCGGGAGCTACCGCCAGTGAGCACGGCAAAGTATTTCCTCGTGTCGCCCCGGGGCGACCAGCACGGTATCGCGCACGACACACTCATCGGGCGCAGTTCCAAGTGCGACATCACGCTGGACAACATCATGGTATCGCGGCAACACGCGGTGCTGCGTGTCACCCCCGAAGGCCTGGAGATCGAGGATCTCAACTCCAGCAACGGCACGTTTATCGGCGAACAGCGCATCACCGGGCGCCACCCCCTGCAGGACGGCGACCGCCTCACGCTGGGCGAT
This sequence comes from Halioglobus sp., assembly GCA_033722815.1. Classification (GTDB taxonomy): domain Bacteria; phylum Pseudomonadota; class Gammaproteobacteria; order Pseudomonadales; family Halieaceae; genus Marimicrobium. The sequence goes on along the minus strand of JAWVYG010000104.1, from coordinate 2,650 downwards.
GCCAGCTTTACCGTCTCCACGACGGTGGAAGTCGAAGATTCACCGATGACGATTGTGCAGCCGGTGGCGATTTCATCCAGGGACGAACAGGCGCCAGCCGAAGCGGAGCCTGAACCGGAACCCGAGCCGGAACCGGAACCTGAGCCGGAACCCGAACCTGAGCCGGAACCGGAGCCCGAGCCGGAACCGGAACCCGAACCAGAGCCGGAACCGGAACCAGAACCCGCTCCCGAGCCCGAACCGCAACCCGCGCCTGAGCCCGAGCCGGCGACCCCCGCCGCGGCATCACCGGCCCAGCAGCCGGACGCAAGCTCCGGCACGCTGGGCAGCGTGGAAGTCCTGCCTGTCGACAAGAACCTGCCGCCGGCATGGATCGATGACGGCCCGTCACACACCGTCGTGGTCAACCACGCCGAGCTCGACAGCGAATCCGGCGAGACCGGGCAGGAATTCAACGAGTACGACCAGTTCGAGGACGGCGCGACGCTCATCGTCCTCACCGGCAAGGACGCGGGCAGGCCCTACCGCCTGAAAGATTCCGCCGCCACCTGTTTCTGGACCATCGGCAAGGACCCGGCCAAGCACCAGCTGTCCATTGTCATCGACGATCCCTCGGTCTCGGACGTGCACGCCAAGATCATTCACCAGGAAGGGCGCTGGAAGATCGTCGACCAGATGTCCACCAATTCAACCCGGGTCAACGGCGAGCAGTATTCCAGCGCGTTCCTGTCCTCCGGCGATCGCATCACGCTGGGCACGATAAAGATGCGCTTCATGCTGCCGGCGGATCCCAAGTCGAAGGCGGCAATCGAGAAGGACACTGAATCTGGGTTTCTAGCGTTTATCAGGCGTATTTTCCGAAAGTAATACTCCCGACGGCTGGTCTGCGAGGTGCCACGGCTGAGGCGCCTGAACGCGCCGTCAGAACATGGAGAACTGCCTTCAACCAGGGTCTAGACCCGACACCATATCACCTTCAAGCAAGGAGCTATCGCTGCCACCATGACCTATTCAAAAGACATACTGGATGCCGAAATTGAGAACAACATCCGTATGATCAGTGTCGATGTCTTTTACAACGAAAGGATCAACGGTTAGGCCGGGGCTCGATGTGAAGGCTGTCAGCTCAGTAGTCTGCCCGCTGGAGGTGTATCTCTGATACTTGATGCTCGAGCCAAAAATCCAGTGTTCCGTAATCGGAATGATGGACTGCCAGCCAACACTGAGGCCCCTGCCGGGGGATTCAAACTCAAAACTACCGATCGTAATCGGATTTGAAGCTATATCGTCTACGGAGACACCCGCATCACTCATCTCTATGTCAAGAAACGCATACGCCGCACTGAAACTCATGGAGAGTCTTTGTGCAACATGCCAGGTATATCCAACACCTAGAAACATACCTTGCTCTTCATAGGAGATATCGCGTGAACCCAGGATTACAGTAGTATTTTCCCGGGCATCGATCTCGAATTCAGTGAACTTCAATCCACTGAACACACTGAGCCCCTCCCAGACCTCATAACCTATGGTGACGGTATAGTCAGCACGAGACAGATCGCTTGAGCGTGGCTCGCTTAACTCCGGGGCAGACTCGGAATCAACCTCGACTTCAGTCGTGTTGCTGGGCGTAATTTCAAAAAGCCCCGTAACGAATAAGCGCTCATAAAAAAGACTGCCCCCGAGGCCAAGGGTGTAGATAGCGTCATTCAGTTCTATGTCTAATTGCCCGATCTCAAGGGAACTCGGCAGTTCCCCCGCGGGAGACCTCAAGACAATAGGACCGGGCGTGAAGTTGCTGAGCTTGAAGTCGATATCTCGAAGACCGATATTACCAGCAAGGGAAAATCCCGGCCCCTGCTGGGTGTTACCTGGCGAGGCGGCAATTGCGAGGCAGATTGTGATTAATCGAATCAGGATGCACTTTGGTGTGTAGCACCGGCCAACAAAATTAAATATCAATCTCTCGTTCCTCGAAGTCTACGGCACCTGTAGGGAACTGGCACAGCCACTCGGCGGATTGCGATAACTGTCTCAGCCGTTCTATTGCCAGCGCAACTGCTAATGCTGCCCAACGACTCTCCTTACGCCACCCCGTAAGCCAGCATCGCGTCCGCCACCTTGATGAAACCGGCGATGTTGGCGCCCTTCAGGTAGTTGGTGTAGCCGTCGTCGTAACCGTGCTTCACGCAGTTGGCGTGGATGTCGCGCATAATGGTGCGCAGCTTGTCCTCCAGCTCATCCGCCCCCCAGGCCATGCGGATACTGTTCTGGCTCATCTCCAGTCCGGACACCGCCACACCGCCCGCGTTCGCCGCCTTGCCTGGGGCGTAGAGGATATTGTTGTCGAGCAACACGTCGATCGCTTCCAGCGTCGTCGGCATGTTGGCACCTTCGGAGAGCGCGCGGCAGCCGTTGGCGACGAGGGTCTTCGCGTCGTCCAGTTCCACCTCGTTCTGCGTGGCACAGGGAAAGGCCAGTTCACAGGGCACTTCCCAGGGCCGCTTGCCTTCGTGGTAATCGCAGTTGAAGCGATCGGCGTACTCGGCTATTCGGCCGCGCCTGACCGTCTTCAGGTCGATGACGTAGGCGAGCTTCTCCGCGTCGATACCGTCCGGGTCGTAGATGTAACCCGAGGAGTCGGACAGCG
>JAWVYG010000103.1:0-7506 GCA_033722815.1 Halioglobus sp. | reverse complement strand
GGTCGAAGGGATAAGACGGGTCTGTCAGTCACTCTCCCACCGGCTTCGGAGCAGATAACCACCGGTAGATGTTGGATACCGGAGTCGAACAGGAAAGAGCCCGGCGCGGACGCGGTTTGCTCCCGAAGTGAGTGAGCTTTTCGAACGCCGGGGGCAAATCCCCACCGGGTCGGCCGATTAGCGATCACACCCCAACGAACCAGCGTCCTGCGCAATCAGGCAATAACACCTGCGACCTTCAGCTCGATCATGCGTTCGGCATCGACACCCGCTTCGGCCAGTATCTGTTCGCAGTGCTCGTTGAACTCCGGGGCGCGCGCGGTGCTGGCGGGCTCGCCGTCGAATTGTACCGGGGTGGCGACCAGTTCGAACGCGATGCCCTCGCTGGTTGCGCTGCCGGTGATATAACCGTTGGCACGTACCTGCGGGTCAGCAGCGACCTCTACCGTGTTCTGTACGGGCGCCCACTGGCCCTCCAGGGTCTGGAACTTCGCTGTCCACTCGGCGAGGGTGTGCTTGCCTATCTCCTCGCGAATGATATCGCCTGCCGCGCCGGCGTTGGCCTTCAGGTTTTCATGCGAATCGAAACGCTCGTCGTCGATGAGGTCGGCGCGGTCGATATGGCGACAGAAGTCCGGCCAGTACTTGAAGCCCTGCAGCATGACCAGCGAGATGAAGCGCTCGTCGGACGTCTGGTACAGGCCCGTAAGCGGGTTGCTGGAGCCCGTGGCGGCGCCGGCACCAAGCATCCAGGGCTGGCCGCTCTGCGCCGAAAGGGCGATCGCCGGGCCAATAGACCAGACGCCCGCGGCCAGCAGGGATACGTCGACCAGCGACGGTTCACCGGTACGCTCGCGCTTGAACAGCGCGGCGGCGATACCGCCGGCGATGGTCATGCCGCCGATGGAATCGCCGAAGCCGGGGCCGGGTTGCGGCAGCACAAAGCCCATTCCCGGCGGGCTGACGCTCTGGGCACAGCCACTGCGGCACCAGAAGCTGGTCATGTCATAGCCGCCGCGGTTGCCGTCGGGGCCCTTCGGGCCGGAAGCGGTGCCGCGTACGTAGATGATGTCGGGGTTGTGAGCGCGGATGTCATCGACGTCGATCTTCAGTTTTTCCAGCACCGCCGGCAGCTTGTTGGCCAGGAAGACGTCGCAGGTCTTCGCAAGCTCGTACAGCACGGCCACGCCCTCGTCGCTGGCCAGGTCCAGCCCGATGGAGCGCTTGCCGCGGTTGGCGTGTTCGTTGAGTACGTGCACGCCCTGGGACAGGTCGAGCACGCCCGTGCTGCCCAGCCCGCGCATGGCATCGCCACGCACATGGTGTTCCACCTTGATGACATCTGCTCCCCAGTCCGAGAGGATGGCGGATGCGGCGGGCACAAACATGTGCTCGGCGACTTCGAGTATGCGGACACCTTTCATTACGTCAGTCATGTTTGAATCCCTGGAATACTGGCAGGACGAGTCACCCCGTTGGTGCACTGGAAAAAAAGTATGGATCGCCGTGCCGTGTTTTACAAGGCGGGTGTCCTGTAACAGGCTTTTCCCACTCCCATCCGAGCCGGCAACGCCGGGACAACCCGCCCACTCGATGGATTGCCTCCACCCCGCCGTCACGGCGTCCTTCTGCGAGGCTCCCGCACCATAACGACTTGAAGACGCCCGGGAGACACAGGCACTGCCTGGCGATTAGGCTGGCGCCAGGCCGGCCATCTGCGCGAATCGCTCCAGCGCTGCCACGGCATCCCTGCCGCGCTCCCAGGGGGTAACCACCAGGCGGGTCACACCCAGGTCGGCCCAGCGCTGCAGCTCGTCCGGCGAATTTACCCGGGCCGCAGTGATCACCTCGATATCGGCCAGCGCGCGGCCCTGCGCCCGCAGCGCGCCCTGCAGGCGCTGCAACACCGGCTCGATACTCTGCAGGTCATGACCCACGCCAAACCAGCCGTCACCATAGCGCGCGACCCTGGCGAGGGCCGCATCGGATTCACCGCCTATATGTAGCGGTGGATGGGGTTGCTGCAGCGGCTTGGGTTCGAACTTCACCGCATCGAAACGGTAGAACTCGCCGCTGTGGGCGACACTGTCCTCGGACCACAGCCGTTTGCACACGGCCAGCGACTCGTCGAGACGCCGACCGCGGGTGCGCGGATCGAGGCCCGCCGCCTGCCACTCACTGCGCAGCCACCCGGCTCCGACGCCAACCTCCGCCCTGCCGCCGGACACGATGTCCAGCGTCTGTACCGCCCTGGCCGCAACAAAGGGGTGGCGCAGGCCGAGCAGGTAGACGTTGGTGCCGAGGCGGATGCGCGATGTCTTCGCTGCGAGGAAGGAGAGATAGGCAAATGCATCGTACAACGGCGTCTCCGGCGGTACCGGCGGGTGCGCGTCGTCGTCACCGGCGGCAAACGGCGAGCCGCTCATGGAGACCGGGAAGACCAGGTGTTCGGGCATCCACAGGGACTCGTAGCCGAGCTGGTCGGCGGCCTGCGCCACCTCGGTGAAGTGGCGTGGATTGAGCATTCCGATGGTAGTGGCGATCTTCATGACCGGGTTCCCGGATCCGTTCATTCAACGCCGGCTTGTGCGTTCGAGGGCGGCTCGCGCCACCTGCGCAGGACCAGATCGTTTAACAAGACAGCCGTCATACTATAGTATGCCAGCATCCGGCGCCGATCTGCGCCGGGAGCCGGTGGGCACACGAACGGGCGTCGACAGCGATAATGAACTTACTTCCCACAGAAGAACAACAACAGATCATCGACACGGCGAAGCACTTCCTCGACAGCGAATTTCCCGTGAGCGACGCCCTGGCGCTCGAACCGGGGGCCAGCCGTGTCCAACGACCACACCTCGAACAGATCGCGCAGCTTGGCTGGTTCGGTATAGGGCTGGACGATGCCTGCGGCGGCGTCGGTTACGGGGCCAGCGAAGAAACCCTGCTGTACATGGAGCTGGGGCATTCGCTGATGCCGCCGTCCCTGCTGGGCGCATCCCTGGGTGCACGCATCGCCGCCGCTGCAGGTCACGACGCACAGTGCAGCGCCATACTCGCGGGCAGCGCCAGGGTCGCCCTCGGGGTCGCGCGCAACACCGCAGTACCTGTCATCGGCGAGCGCGTCAGCGGTGAATTCATCGGCTTCGAGGGACAAGACAGTGATTACCTGCTGCTGGCCGGTGCCGACAGCGCCGCATTGGTAGACACACAGGCTTTGTCTGAGATCGGAGCCACGGAGTGCATCGACCCGACCCTCACCAGCACCGTGTACAGCGCCGACGGCGTCGGCGCCAGCGCGTGGCAGGCCAGCGAGCAGGAGGACATCTTTCACCGCGGCGCCCTGCTCAGCGCGGCAATGCAGGCCGGCATCGCCCAGGCGACACTGGAGAGATCTGTCGACTACGCACAGGAGCGCGAACAGTACGGCAAGCCCATCGGCAGCTTCCAGGCCATCAAGCACTACTGCGCCGACATGGCGATCCGCTGCGAGTCGGTACGCGCCATGCTGTACTACGCCAGCGTCACACTGCAGAACCGGGATGACAGCGCGCTGCTGGACGTGCAGACCGCGAAGACACTCGCCGACGACGCAGCGGTGCGCAATGCGAACTGCGCAGTCCAGGTGCACGGTGGCATGGGCTTTACCCAGGAGATGGACATTCACCTGTTCGTCAAGCGCGCGCAGGTACTGTCCACACTGTTCGGCGGTCGCCGGCACCACCTGCGCGCCCTGCTCTCGCAGGCCCGGCCGGCGTAAGGGACAGGCATTGCCATGAACCTCGACTTCACCGAACAACAGCTGGACTTTCGCGGGGAAGTGCGCCAGTGGCTGCACGACAATATCCCCGCAGGGCAGCGCCCCGAAGACGGCGCCGAGGGGCGGGAGTTCGACCTGGCCTGGCAGCGCACCCTGTATGCCGGTGGCTGGGCCGGCATCAACTGGCCGCTGGAGTACGGCGGACGCGGGCTCGACACCTTCCAGCAACTCATCTTCCTCATGGAGTATTCGCGCAGCGGCGCCCCCGGAGACCACTACCGCTTCAACGGGCTCAACCTGGCCGGGCCGACAATCATCGCCTGCGGCGACGAGCAGCAGAAGAAGACCTACCTGCCACCCATTCTCAAGGGGGAGGTGATCTGGTGCCAGGGCTTCTCCGAGCCCTCCGCCGGTTCGGACCTGGCGGCACTGAAGACCCGCGCGGTGATCGAGGGCGACGAGCTGGTGGTAAACGGCTCGAAGATCTGGACCAGCTGGGCGCGCTTCGCAGACTGGCAGCAGCTGCTGGTGCGCACCGATCCGGATGCGCCGAAGCACAAGGGCATCAGCTGGGTCATCAACCGCATGGACGCCCCCGGCATGGACATTCGCCCGATCCGCGACATGGCAGGCGGCTCCGACCTGCACGAGGTGTTCTACGACAACGTACGCATCCCGCTGAAGAACGTTGTCGGCGGTTTGAACAACGGCTGGCGCGTGAGCATGGCGCAGCTCTCCTTCGAGCGCGGCACCGCCTTCATGCCTTCGCAGATCGAGACTCAGAACACGATCGAGGACCTGATCGAGCTGGCGAAAACGCGCAAACTGGAGGATGGCCGCAAGGCTATCGAGGACGACCATATCGCCTACGAGCTGGCGCAGCTGCGCGCCGAAACGCGCGCCCTGCTGGCCATGACGCTGCTCGGTATCTCGCGCAACGAGCGCGCCGGCATGCCGGGCCCCGAAGGCTCAATGCTGAAACTGTTCCAGTCGGAGCTGTACAAGCGCATCAACGCGCTGGCGCTGGAGATCGTGGGCCCGGACAGGACCGTCCTGTCGCAGCTGGCAGGGCGCTGGCCGCGGGCATTCCTGGGCTCCTTTGCCAACACCCTCGGCGGCGGCACGTCCGAAGTGATGCGCAATATCATCGGTGAGCGCTGCCTCGGGTTGCCGAAGTAACAATCCGGCGGGCGACCCCGCCTCCATTGCCAATCCTGATGACCAGCCGATGCGCCTGTTTCGACGCAACAGCCGAACACACGGGGGGCAGTTTCGGCGTTCGTATCGGCTCAAGCCAGGACCACGGGCTACAACCTGCTGCCCAGGGTTCGCCGCGGGGAACTGATATAACCCGGCGTGATAAGATGATATAGCCTTGGGATATATGTTATTTATTAATACATTCCAATAGTGCATAGCCTCTCACAATTTCGTCTAATGGACTCCTGGGAACACGCGGCGCGTCACAACATCGACGCTGCCGGCACACTCGGGGGACTACGGGGTGAAACAGGGGCTGCTGATACTGGTCGCTATGGCGGCGCTTGGCGCGGGTACCGCCCGGGCCGATACCGACAGCCTGCTCGACTGCGGTCTCAGCGTCGGCGAGCGCCAGGTCGCCCAGGCGCGAGAAGCGAAACCCGAACGCCGGCGAGCAAGCGCCTACCGATACCTGCCGGGGCCACAGCTGGTAAAAACCCTGGGCCACCCGGAATCGAGGCCGCGCCAGGCCTTCCGCGTGCGCAGCCGCCTGCCGGCTACCATCACCATCGCCAGCCTGGGCTGCACCTGGCGCTAGGATTCCAACGATGAAACGCGAGCCACTCGTATCAGGTACAGGACCAACCGCCATCCACCACCACGGTCTGGCCCGTCATGTAGGCACTGGCGGGACCGGCTAAGAACACTACCACTCCCTTGATATCGTCTTCGGTTCCGGAGCGCCGCTGCGGGATGTTACTCTCGAACGTCCGGAGTATTTCCTCGTCGTGGCGCAGGTGGTTCATCATGTCGGTCAGGAAGGGGCCCGGGGCGATGCCGTTCACGCGGATATTGAATTCGGCCAGCTTGACCGCCATGTCCCGCGTCAGTGACACCACTGCGCCCTTGCTCGCGTTATAGGCCACCACCGGTTCGACATCATCGGGTGCACAGCGCCACGCGGAGATGGAAGAGATGTTCACGATACTGCCGCCACCGCTGTCACGCATCTGCCTGCCCACCTGTTGCGAAAGATAGAACAGGCCGCGCACGTTCAGGTCGAACACCTTGTCCCACCCGTCCATCGGGTAGTCCAGCGTCGGCGCGGTCCAGACCATGCCGGCATTGTTCACCAGCACATCGAGCCGCGGCGCCAGCCGTTTCGCCGAGTCCAGCAGGTCGTCGATCTGCTGCGTATCGGACAGGTCCGCCCGCAGCGCCCAGGCGCGCCGCCCGATGGCTTCGATAGCCGCCACCACCTCGTCCAGCGGCTCGGGCTTCCTGCCTGTGACCATGACGTCGGCCCCGGCCTCGGCGAGGCCGATACTGAGGTGCCTGCCGATGCCGTGACCACCCCCGGTGACCAGGGCCGTTTTGCCGGCCAGGTCAAAAAGCGCACTGGTATGCATGGTGTTCGTTCCCGTCCTGTGCAATGGCTCCGGCGGGGTGTCGCACACACCCGCCGGGGCCGGGGTTCATTGCTGTGTCTGCCAGTAGCGATCCCTGATACGTCGCTTGAACAACTTGCCCGCATCGGAGCGCGGCAGGGCGCGATCGAAATCGACACTGCGCGGGCATTTCACGTGGGACAGCCTGGCGCGGCAGTAGTCGATCAGTTCGCGCTCCAGCTGCGGGCCCGCGGCGGTAAAATCCATGGGCTCCACCACCGCCTTTACCTCCTCGCCCATTTCCGGGTGGGGCACGCCGACCACCGCGACGTCAGCCACCGCCGGGTGCATGATCAACACATTCTCGGTCTCCTGTGGATAGATGTTCACGCCGCCGGAGATAATCATGTTGGCCTTGCGGTCGGTCAGGTAGAGATAGCCTTCGGCGTCGACGTAGCCGATGTCGCCAACGCTCGTCTTGTCGCCGATCATCGCTTCGGCCGTCTTCTGCTCGCTCCTGTGGTACGCGAAGGGCGCGCCGCCGGAAAAAAACACCGCGCCCACCTCCCCCGGCGGCAGTTCAAGGCCATCGTCATCGAGTATGTGCACCGCGCCGTAGGTCGGTTTGCCAACAGAGCCGGGGTGCGCGAGCCACTCCTCGGAGGTGATCTGCGTACCGCCGTGTCCCTCGGTGGCGCCGTAATACTCCAGCAGGATGGGCCCCCACCAGTCGATCATTCCCTGCTTCACCTCTCGCGGACAGGGCGCCGCGGAGTGCAGCGCCAGCTTGTGGCTGGACAGGTCGTGACCGTGTCGCTCTCGCGGGGGCATTTTCAGCATCCGCACGAACATCGTCGGCACCCACTGGCTTATGGTCACGCGGTGTTCCTCGATCAACGCCAGCGCGCGCCCGGGGTCGAAACGCCGCATCACCACCGCGGTCGCGCCCACCCGGTGCATGGCCATGCAAAAGCGCAGCGGCGCCGAGTGGTACAGCGGCGCCGGGGACAGGTAGACGGTCTCGCGGTCGAGCCCGAAGGCGGCGATGATGCCCAGGGCAAAGGGGCCGGGATTGCCGATCTCGCGTTCGGGGTTGGGGTTCCTGATGCCCTTGGGGTAGCCGGTGGTACCCGAGGAGTACAACATCTCGCAGCCCTCGAG
>JAWVYG010000102.1:0-7515 GCA_033722815.1 Halioglobus sp. | reverse complement strand
GGAAAGCGCGCGCCTTGCCGCCTACCAGGCGGCGATGATCCCCGTCATCAATGCGCTGCTCGCGGTGGGACTGGTGTCGCTGCCCGGGATGATGACCGGCCAGATACTGTCCGGAGTGTCGCCGCTGATCGCGGCGCGCTACCAGATCATGGTGATGTGCATGATATTCGCCTCGGCGGGTATCTCCACGGCATTGTTCCTGGCGCTGTGCCGCGCGCGTATGGTTGACCAGCCGGGGGACTGACGCGGGAGCCGCTCGCTCAGTCCTGCCCGGCTTTTTCAGAGCCGAACCAGTCCTGCATCTTCTTCGCCGCGCGGGCGCGGACGTCGTCGTTGATATAGGCCGCCACTGCCGCGATGGCCAGCGCCAGAACGCCGAGATCGTCGACGTAGCCAATCCCCGGTGTCAGGTCGGTCACGGCGTCCAGCGGGGTGATGAAGTAGCCCAGGGCGCCGACGATGGTCGCCTTGGCCCACGCCGGGGCTTTTTCCTCCTGCGCGGCGTAGTACAGCAGTAGAGCTTTCTCCACGACCTCGCGACCGGCGACGAGGGCGTAGGACTTCAGCTTGTCCCAGAAACCCGACTCGGAGTACGCCGCCTCGTACTCGTTGCCCGCGCCGGATTCTGCCGGGGCCTGCGGTTGCTTGTTGCTGTTGTCGCTCATGGATGCTCCTCCTAGCCGAACAGCCAGCGGCGCAGCTCGTCGCGGTTGTGCAGCACAATCTGCTGTGCAGTAGCGACCTCGGCCTCCTCGGAGGGGTCGACGTGCAGCAGCTTCAGCACGTAGGGTACCAGCCTGCCGCGGGTGGGTATTTCCAGCGCGCCGTCGACCATGCCGTAATCCACCTGCACCACCTCCTGTTGAGCGGGCGTCAGGCGCGGGTCCGGCGTGATGCGTACCGATACCAGCGTATTCCAGTCCGTGTCTCCCTCGGCGGTGTGTTCCGATGCATCGAGGATTTCCGGCTCGTCGCGGAAGCGGCTGAGCACGAAGTCGCGGTACGCCTGGTTCTTCTCACACCAGGCACGTACATGCCAGCGCAGACCGGTGTAGACCAGGGTGTGGGGCACGATGATGCGCCCCTCGCGGTCGGGGTTGTTGATGGAGACGTAGTCGACCTCCAGCCGCTTGCCCTGGCGCGCCGCCTGCATGATCGGTCGCAGCACCTCGGGCCGCACGTCGCGCACCGGCAGGGACAGCACTTCCACGTTGGCGACGTTCAGCGACAGTGACTCGAACACGTTCATCAGCTCGTTGTTGCGCGCCATGAGGTGCAGGTACTCGTCCGCCAGGCCCTGGGTGACACGCGGGGTGAAGCCGGGCGTCGGCTTGTAGCCCTTGAGGTACTTGTCGTATTCGAGGTTGCCGGGGCCGACCTCCCGGATATAGTTGTTGATGTCCTTGCTCGCCTGCTGCCGGCCGATTCCGAAAGTGTCGCACAGGTGCCGCGTGGTGAGCCTGCCTTCCCACAGCACCAGGGTCTCGATGAAGCGGTAGCGCAGCAGCAGGTCCCAGCGAAAGGGCCACCTGGAGTCAGCCTGGGTTGTCATGTCGGTTTCCGGCAGTGTCTCGGCCGCTCCAGTATAGGGGCAACGCGCGGGTTAACGGTAGCGCGGCGCGGCGCGCACTGGATCGCAGGCCCCGGCCGCAGCGTGCCGAACCGTGCGCTTTCACGCTAGACTATGTGCGCGATACTCAGCGGGAGAGACGACGTGAGAACCATTCGGGCCGGATTACTCGGCGCCGCCTGCAGCCTGTTAGCCCTGCATTGTCCCGCGGCGCCGGCCACTGCCACTGCCGTCACTCCGGCGATGGTGCAGACCGCGCGGCAGCTGATGGCGGATGCCCGCCAGGACAACATCGCCTATGACATCGTGTCGTCACTGACTACGGAGGTGGGGCCGCGTCTTGCGGGTACCGAGGCGGAGGGCAGGGCCCGGGAGTGGGCCGTGGACAAGCTGGCATCCCTGGGCTTCGACAATGTCCGCATCGAGCCCTTCACCGTGCCGCGGTGGTTGCGCGGGCTGGAGCAGGCGGAAATCGTGTCGCCTTTCCCGCAGCCGCTGACCGTGACCGCGCTGGGGGGCAGCACCGGCACCGGGGAGGACGGCGTCGAGGGTGAGGTAGTGTCCTTTGCCTCACTGGCGGAACTGCGCGCGGCGCCGGTCGACAGCCTCGGGGGCAAGATCGTGTTCGTGGACGAAGTCATGGCGCGCAGCCGCGACGGCTCCGGCTACGCCGTGGCCGTGGCCAAGCGTCGGGAAGCGGCCTACCTCGCCCAGGAGCGCGGTGCGCTGGCGGTACTGATCCGCTCGGTCGGCACCAGCAGCCACCGCTTCGCCCACACGGGGCAGATGCGCAGGGTGCTGGAACCGGGCGTCGCGGGGGTACCCTCCGCGGCATTGACCGCCCCCGATGCAGACCAATTGCGCCGTGCACTCGGCTACGGCGAGCCCGTGCTGGTGCGGCTGGTGCTGACACCGCAGCTCCTGCCACCGGGGCCTTCCGGCAACGTCGTCGCCGAGATCGCCGGCCGCGAGGCGCCGGGGGAGATCGTGCTGGTGGGGGCGCACCTGGATTCCTGGGACCAGGGTACGGGTGCGGTAGATGACGCCGCGGGAGTGGGCATCGTGGTGGCCGCGGCGAAACTGCTGCGCGAGCAACTGCCGCGGCCGCCGCGCCGCACGGTGCGGATTGTCCTGTTCGGTTCCGAGGAGGTGGGCCTGGCGGGGGCCAAAGCCTACACCGACAGGCATGCGGCGGAACTCGACAATCACATCGTCGCCACCGAATCCGACTTCGGCGCAGGGGATATCTGGCGCTTCGATACGCGCTTTGGCGACGCGGCACTGCCCGTTGGCGGAGCCATCGGCGCCGTCCTCGCCCCGCTCGGCATCGCGCCCGGCCACAATGCGGCCCACGGCGGCCCGGATATCAAGTACCTGCGGGAGGCGGGGGTGCCGGTGGTCGGCCTGATGCAGGATGGCAGCGACTACTTCGACCTGCACCACACGCCCGACGACACCCTCGACAAGATCGCGCCGGACCAACTGGACCAGAATGTCGCCGCCTACGCGGCGATGATTTACCTGCTGGCGGAGACGGACGCCTACTTGCGCTGACCCCCCGGCAGTCTTACAGGTGTGGCCAGTCGTCGGGCGTGACAAACAGGCGCGTTTGCTCGGCGCCTGCATCGTCCAGCGCCGCCAGCAACACGGGCACCGGTTTTCTTGCCAGTCGCTGGCGCAGGGTGCTGACGATTTCTCCGCCCGCCTGTGGCCGGTCCGACGCAGCGGCCACGGCCGGGCTCAACCAGCGCAGGCGCGGCAGTGGCAGGAAGGTCGCGGCGGGCATGTCCTGCAGCGCCTGTCGCAATTCGCCGATGCGTAGCCACGACCCGCTCACGCTGTGCCGGTTGTGCCCCTGCGGATACGGCAGCGGCGCCGGCGGCTGGAACAGGTAGCCGCGAAAGGCGATTTCCCGCTGCAGGGTGTCGATGCCGAGCTCCGCCAGTACGGCTCGTGCGCCGGGTTGGTCCGCCAGGCGGCTCTGTTTTTCCAGCAGGTGGCGCAACTTGCGATGCAGTCTGTCCCGGGTGTTGGGCCCCAGCCACTGGGTGGACGGTGCGGCGCTGCCGCTGCGCACCGGGTAGCCGAGGTAGTACTTGACCGTGAGCTCCAGGTGGACGTGGCAGTTGCGCTCGCGGCAAAAATAGAGACAGTCGAATTCCCCGATCGTCCTGCCGTCGTGCTGCACCGGCTGGTTGTGGGCGACCAGCTCCAGCGCGGGATCGTTGCGCAGCAGGAAATGCCAGAGGCCCTCGTAGTACATCCCGAGCCGCCGACTGCCACGGGCCTCGAGATGTGCGTGCAGCGGCTGCGGGTCCGCATCGAGCGACGCCAGCCAGGCGCGCCGCGGCGCCGTCAGGGCGATCTTGCAGTCCACCGGGTCTGCCGCCGTGCGGGCAAAGTCTGAGCAATGTATCAGCGGCTGGGAAAAGCAGGCCCAGGCCAGATCGCGCACAGCTTGCGTGTTGTAGGGATGCAACTCTCCCCCTGCACTACACGATAGGTTCCCGGTTATACTAGCAGCTCTTTTCGACCCGGCGGCGGCCCTGGCGATGCACACACCCTTCAAAACAGTCGGCCTCGTGGGCCGGCACCAGAAAGCGGACCTCAGCGAGGTAGTGCAGGAGCTGTTGCAATTGCTGGCCGAGCGCTCCCAGGAAGTACTGCTGGAGGAGGATCTCGACGGCCTGGTTGTGAACCACAGCGCGCAACTGGCTTCGCGCGAGGACATCGGGGCCAACGCCGACCTTGTGATCGTTATCGGCGGCGACGGCAGCCTGCTCAGTGCTGCCCGGACCCTGGCCAAGTACGACACCCCCGTGCTGGGAGTGAACCGCGGTCGACTGGGCTTCCTTACCGACATCACCCCGGACGTGCTGGCCGAACAGATACCCGCCGTACTCGACGGCGAGTACACCTCGGAAAGCCGCTTCCTGCTCGACGCGGAACTGCAGCGCAATGGCGATGTGATCGCACACGGCGACGCCCTCAACGATGTCGTGGTGAACTCGGGCACCTCGGCGCAGATGATCGAGTACGAGCTGCATATCGGCGACGAGTTCGTCTACCGCCAGCGCGCCGACGGTCTCATCGTCTCGACGCCCACGGGGTCCACGGCGTATTCGCTCTCTGGCGGCGGCCCCATCATGCATCCTGCGCTGGATGCGATAGTGCTGGTACCCATGTTTCCGCACGCGCTGAGCAGTCGCCCCATCGTGGTGGACGGCAACTCGCAGATTCGCGTGGACATACTGGAGCGCAATCACCTGGACCCGCCGGTCACCTGCGACGGGCACATCAACATGCGCGCCCAGCCCGGTGATTCGGTGCACATCCGCAAGAAACCCCACCGCCTGACCCTGCTGCACCCGGTCGGCCACAGTTTTTATGCCAGCTGTCGCGACAAGCTGCGCTGGGGTAGCGCGCTCGTTAACTGATGGATGAGATGTTCAAAGCCCTCGCGGTCCCGCTCGAGGAGGACCTGCTGCCCCTCAGCGTGTTGCTGCGCGAACGCGGCGTGCCGCACCGCATCGTCGAGCAGGACGGGCAGCAGGTGTTGCAGGTTGCGCGCCTGGAGCATGCCCGGGTGGTCGCGGCCCTGTACAAGTCCTGGCGCGACGGCGAGTTCACTATCGAGTTGTCGCGCGAGGCCGCCGAGCTGTCTTCCGGCCGTTCCTGGCGCGCCGCGCCCGTAACGCTGGCGCTGGTCGCGCTGAGTATCGTGGGATTTGCCCTCGTATACCTGCTGGGCTCCGTACAGGCCCTGGCGCTGCTCAGCTTCATCCCGTTCGAGATCGTGGAAGAGCAGGTGGTATTCGGGGAGATGAACGGCCAGTACTGGCGCCTGCTCACGCCCGCATTCATTCATTTCGGCTGGCTGCATATCGTGTTCAACTGCCTCTGGCTGTGGGAGCTCGGCCGCCGCATCGAACTGGTGATGGGCCATTTCAATGCACTGATGTTGTGCATCGTCATCGCGGTGGTGGCGAACGTCTGCCAGTACATCTACGGCGGTCCCGGGCTGTTCGGCGGCATGTCCGGGGTTGTGTACGGGCTGCTGGGTTTCGGGTGGACGGCGCCCTGGTTCCAGCCGGCATGGCCGATCCGCCCCCGCAACGCCATCATGCTGCTGATGGTGGGCTGGTTGCTGCTGTGCCTGGTGGGCTTCATCGAGGCCCTGGGCTTCGGCGCGATCGCCAACGCCGCCCATGTGGGCGGCCTGCTGGTCGGATGCGCGCTGGGCGTGGTGTTCGGCCTCAAGTCGCGCCTTGTCGGGGACGGCGCGCAGAGAGAGTCGGACAGCTGAGCGGGAGAGGGCATGGACTACCAGCAGTTGATCGAAAACATGTCGCCGGAGCTCTACAGGAGCCTGCTGCGCGCGGTGGAAACGGGCAAGTGGCCGGACGGCCGCGTGGTGACGCCGGAGCAGCGGGAGAACGCGCTGCAGGCGGTCATCGCCTGGGGGGAGCAGCACCTGCAGCCGGACGAGCGCGTCGGCTTTATCGACCGCGGCCACAAGGCGGGCGACGCCTGCGATGAGCCGGCGCCGTTGAAATTTGTCGACGAGGAGAAATGCGGTGGGTGAACCGTTGGCCAGCGGGCCCGTGCGCAAGATGAAAACACAGCTGACGGAGCCGGTCAGCTACACGATGCTGTTCGGCGATAACGAGGTTCCGCTGAACGAGCACCTGGGCAGTACATTGCGCCTTGAGTATCACGGGCAGATCAACTGCATTCACTGCGATCGCAAGACCAGCAAGAGTTTCAACCAGGGCTATTGCTACCCCTGCTTCAAGCGACTCGCACGCTGCGATTCCTGCATCGTCAGCCCGCAGAAGTGCCACTATGCCGCCGGCACGTGTCGCGAACCCGAGTGGGGTGAACAGCACTGCATGATCGATCACATCGTCTACCTGGCCAATACCTCGGGATTCAAGGTCGGTATCACCCGCGGCACCCAGGTGCCCACGCGCTGGATGGACCAGGGCGCCACCCAGGCGCTGCCGATTTTCCGCGTCGATACCCGCCTGCACTCCGGCATGGTTGAGACGCTGTTCAGCGAACATATCGCCGACAAGACCAACTGGCGCGCCATGCTCAAGGGCGATGCCGAGCCCGGCGACATGGAGGCTGAGCGTCGCCGCCTGGTCGACGAGTGCGCGGGTGAACTGAAAGCCCTGCAGCAGGCGCACGGGCTGCAGGCCATCAGCGAGTTGACGGAGCAGCAGGAAGTGCAGATTCGCTACCCGGTGCTCGAGTACCCGCAGAAGGTGACCTCGTTCAATCTCGACAAGGACCCGCTGGTAGAAGGCACGCTGACCGGGATCAAGGGCCAGTACCTCATGTTCGATACCGGTGTTATCAATATGCGCAAGTACGGGGGCTACCAGATGTCCCTGCACAGGGGAGGGTAGCGGCATGCGTGAAGCGAGCCCGGGGACGATATACCTGAAGGATTACACACCGCCGGATTTCCTCATTGCGCGCACGGATCTGCACTTCGAGCTGTTCGAGGACCATGCACTGGTGCATGCGCAGCTGCATGTGCAGCGCAATACCGCGCTCGCCCCGGGAGGCAGCGAGGCCCTGCAGCTGCACGGACAGGAGCTGCAGCTGGAGGCGCTGAGCATCGATGGCCGGGCCCTGGCGGCCGACAGTTACGAGGTCGACGCGCACGGCCTGCGCATCCCCGCGGTGCCGGACGCGTTCCTGCTGGCCTGCACCACACGCATCCGGCCCCAGGACAACACCTCGCTGGAGGGGCTGTACAAGTCGCGCACGATGTTCTGCACACAGTGTGAGGCAGAGGGCTTCCGCAAGATTACCTATTACCTGGATCGTCCGGATGTCATGAACGCCTTGAACACACAGCTTCGCGCGGAACTGACCCATGCCGTACAGGAAGCGGGAAAGTCTTCACGAGCAGTGGTGATCACTGGTGTGGG
>JAWVYG010000101.1:0-7586 GCA_033722815.1 Halioglobus sp. | reverse complement strand
CCTCGGTCTGGACTCACTCAACTGGTCCGCGACGCCCTGGGCCGGGGGAGGTAACAACTCTGCCGCCTCTGTACAACTCGCGGCCGCGGCAGTCAGCGGGGGCTTTGCAGACTATGTGGTGGTTTTTCGTGCGCTCGCGCAGGGAGAGTTCTACCGCCTTGGCGCCAGTGTGGGTCAGTACGCGACAAGCCGCGGCACACTGTGGGGCTACCCCTACGGCCTGATTTCTCCCGCACAGGAATGTGCACTGCACACCCAGCGCTGGATGCAGGACCACGGCGTGTCGCAGGACGCACTGGCCAGCATTTCCCTCGCCTGCTACGCAAACGCGCAGCTGAACCCCAGGGCGATCCGCTACGGCACACCGCTCACGCGTGAGACTTATCACAATTCGCGGATGATAGTAGACCCGTTTCATCTCTACGACTGCTGCCCTGAAAACGATGGTGCAACAGCGGTGATCGTCACTACCGCGGAACGTGCCAGGGACCTGAAACAACCTGCCGTAACCATCATGAGTACCTGTCAGGGAATTGGCCCCGAAATCGGCGCCTACAGTTTTCAGGGCAAATGGTTCCCCGGGGCCTTCTACCGCGGCGTCGCTGCAACGCTCTGGAATCGCGCTGGAGTAAAACCGCGGGATGTCGATGTGGTGCAGTTGTACGAAAACTTTACCGGGCCGGTGTTGATGGCACTGTGCGAGCTCGGCTTCTGCGCGCCGGAAGAGGTCGAGGCCTTTGTGGGAGACGGCGCCCTTGAAGGCCCCGACGCACGACTTCCCTTCAATACCAGTGGCGGAAATATTGGAGAGGCCTATATCCACGGCCTTGAAATGGTCAACGAGGCGGTACGCCAGGTTCGTGGCGAGTCGAGTTGCCAGGTGAGCGGCGCAGAATTATCTCTCGCCGTCGGCGGGCCGTGTTATGCCCCGGGCAGTGCCGTACTGTTCGGGGCCGGCTGAGTTGGTCCGGTCCTGTAAGGAGTTAGCAATGTCACGATACCTCGGAGACTTCATCCTGCCTGAGATCGATCGGCTCAATGAGCCGTGGTTTACCTCGGGTAAATTAATGGTTCAAGTGTGCAATGACTGCGGTAATACGCAGCACCCACCCGATGACGTCTGCTACGGCTGCGGGAGTTTCAGCATGGGTTTTCAGGAGCTTGCGGGCACCGGGATCGTCGAAAGTGCAGTGACCGTATGGCACGCTGCACACCCCGATCTCGCGGACCGGGTGCCTTACGTCGTGGCTATTGTTTCAATGGACGGCGCGCCGGGGTGCAACGCCATTGGCAACATCGTGAATGCCCGGCCTGACCAGGTGGAAATAGGACAGAAAGTCAACGTGGTGTACGAGCATGCGGGCGAAAACCTGCAGATACCGCAGTGGGAACTGTCCGAGCCAACACCACCGAATGAGGGCGCCCGGAAACCCGCCGGCGCATAGCGAGGAACAGCCATGCATGAAGCAGTCATTGTCGAAGCCGTACGTACGCCGATAGCCCGCGGCAAGGCGTCTGTCGGCGCGCTTAGTGGTCTCCATGCTGCTGAACTATTGGCGCTCGCCTATCGCGGCCTGATCTCGAGGTCTGGTCTGGAGTATGAAGATATTGAACAGGTAATCAGTGGTTGCGTTACCCAGGCGGGTGAACAGGCCGGCAATATCGCTCGCAATGCCTGGTTGTCCATGGGCGAAAACTACTCCACAGGCGCCTCGACCATTGATACCCAGTGTGGCTCAGCCCAGGCGGCGAACCACATGATCGCAGCACTCATTCAGGCCAGGCAGATCAAGGTTGGCATTGCGGGTGGAGTCGAATCAATGAGCCGCGTGGGGCTGGGCGCCAATGTTGTTAACGGCCCCGGATTTTTCCGGCCTGCCAACTGGCCCTGGGACAGTGTTGCCGGGCAGTTTCATGCGGCTGAACGAATAGCAAAAAACCGTCAGCTGAGCCGTCAGGAGGTCGACGAATATGCCTGTGAATCCCAGCGCCGCGCCAGGGTAGCCTGGGATGAGGGTCGTTTTGACCGGGAGGTCCTGACGGTTGATGCGCCGATACTGTCCGATGCGGGCGAGGCCACAGGCGAAACTCACAGCGTAACCATGGACCAGGGACTGCGCGAAACGAGCCTCCAGGGACTGACCGAACTTCCGACCCTGGTTGAAGACGGCATCCACACGGCGGGCAATTCGTCACAGATATCCGATGGCTCAGCGGCCGTACTGTGGATGGACCGCGCCGAGGCCGAGGCGCGGGGATTGAAGCCACGCGCCAGGATTATCGCCGGCGTCGTGGCAGGTTCCGACCCCTACTATCTGCTCGACGGTCCTATCGATGCAACCCAATTGTTGTTCAGGAAGACGGGAATGAACCTGGACGATATTGACCTGGTTGAAATCAATGAGGCTTTCGCCGCGGTTGTGTTGTCCTGGCAGCGTGTATTCGAGGCCGATATGAGCAAGGTTAACGTCAATGGCGGTGCGATTGCCCTGGGTCACCCGGTGGGTTCAACCGGAGCGCGGCTGATTGCCACCGCCCTACACGAGCTCGAGCGTCAGGACAAGAGCACGGCCCTCATTACGATGTGCTGCGGCGCATCCGTAGGGACCGGCACCATCATCGAACGTATCTGATGCAGGAGGACACTATGGGTGATCTCAGCGGTAAAGTCGCTATTGTGACGGGCGCCGGGCGCGGGCTGGGCTGCGAGGAGGCGAAACAGTTGGCGCGACAGGGCGCCAGTGTCGTTGTCAACGACATTCAACCGCCCGGAGGACAATGCATGGCCGCCCAGGTTGTGGAAGAGATTCGGGCAATGGGCGGAGAGGCGGTAGCCGTTGCCGGTGACTGTGCTGACACCGATGACGCCAATCGGCTCTTTGCAACCGCCATCGAGACCTTTGGCGATGTCAATATCGTCGTCAACAACGCCGGTTTCTGCCGTGACAGAACCATCTACAACATGACTGATGACGAGTTTGATGCTGTGGTGCGCGTTCATCTTCGCGGACATTTTGTGAATATGCGCAACGCTGCAAGCTACTGGCGTGAAAAGGCAAAAAACGGCGAAGTGGTATACGGCCGCCTGATCAGTACGTCCTCTGAGGCCATGTTCGGTTCTATCGGCCAGCCCAATTACGCAGCTGCTAAAGCGGGCATCACAGCCATGACGATCAGTACGGCGAGGCTGTTGATCAAGTACGGTGTGACCTGTAACGTCATCATGCCACGGGCGCGGACCGCGATGACGGCTTTCGGCGCTACCGCCGAAAGCTTTGCAGCACCAGAAGATCCAGGCGAATTCGATATGTACAATCCGGAGAATGTTGCCCCCCTGGTAGGCTACCTGGCCTCCCCGAAAGCCGGGCACATATCCGGTGAAGTACTGTTGGTCTGGGGTGGTGAGGTTACAGTATTGCGGCCGCCCACGTGGGGGGAATCCTTTCAAAGCAGTAATGGCGGCAGGTGGGAACCACAGGATATGCACGCCGCTCTGACTGAGTACTTCAACACCGACTACACGCCGGTGCAGGACGGGTATTCCGTGTTCTAGCGCTGGATTCAGGCCCTGGACTTGCCGAAGTCGCCGCGAAGCACGAAATCCTTACCAAAATAGCTGACAATAAAGTCTACAAAGAAACGCACCTTCGCGCTGAGGTGCCTGCTGTGGGGGTAGACCGCCCATGCCTCTCGCCAGTAATGACTCCAGGGCTGGTGCAACTTGACCAGCTCGCCCCGTTCAACCGCTTCCTGTACATAAAATTCCGGCAACTGTGCAATTCCGATACCGGCCTTTACCGCTGCGAACAGAGCCGCACCATCGTCGCTTACATAGTCGCCACTGACCCTTACCTTGGCCGTTGCCCCTTCTGCTGAATTCAGCAACCATGCGCGTTCCGGCCCGGTGAGGCAGTTGTGGTTCGCCAGTTCCGCAGCAGTCCCCGGTTGGCCATGGGCCTGCCAGTACTCGGGCGCAGCCACAAGACAGAACAGGTGGCTCCACAGGCTCCTGGCAACGAGCGAGGAGTCCTCCAGCTTGCCGTAGCGGAAGGCGAGATCGTAGCCCTCGGCCACCAGGTCGACATCGCCAAAGCTGGAATGAACCTCGACTGACAATTCGGGGTAAGCCTTGGAAAACGCTGCGATCGCACCCGCCGTATATTCAATGCCAAAGCGGCTGTTAAGCGCCAGCTTGAGGGTGCCCCGGGGTTTCTTCTGAATATCGGCAATGGCAGACTCGGTCTGATCGTAAAGCTCCAGCATCGCCTGGCATTGTCGATAGAACACCTCACCGATCTCGGTAAGAGTGAGTTTGCGGGTGGTGCGCTGCAGCAAACGCACCTCGAGGCGATCCTCCAGCATCGAGACCTGCTTGCTGACAAACGATTTGGACACGCCCATGCGCTCAGCTGCACCGGTGAAGCTACCAATCTCGACGACGTGTACGAACTCGTCAATTCCCGCCCAGCGAGAAACCATAGACTCCCCCAAATGTCACCTCCGGAGTCGCAAGCGTCCTCCGGCAAGACCAAGACTCACGAATCGCCCGAGTCTAGTACATTACTTATGCCCTGATAAGACTGTAATCATAGCTTTATTGTCTCTACATGGAAACAATATGCCGGCGCGATCTACCAGACGCAGGCATCCCGGCCCGGCCCTGACTGGCGCATAGTCTCCCTATCCTGCGCTCATTACCCTTCAAGCCGAGACAGTCAAATCCCGGCTATTCTCTTATCAGCTGCCGACAGGATGGATAGGATTGCTCCGACAACGCAGAATGAGCGCTCTGAAACGATGAAGGAATTCAAGAACAAGACCGCGGTGGTCACCGGCGCCGGTAGCGGCATCGGCAGGGCCCTGGCATCGCGCTGTGCCGAGGAAGGCATGAATATCGCCATCGCCGATGTGCAGCCTGCGCGACTCGAATCACTCAGGGAAGCGCTTGCTACCACGGGTGCCAGGGTGCTCTGCGCCGAGCTGGATGTCGCCGATGCGGCCGACCAGCAGGCCTTTGCGCGAGATTGCATTGAGACCTTTGGCACCCCCGCGCTGCTTTTCAATAATGCGGGAATTCTCCGGGTTGGGAACGCCTGGTCTCACCCTGGTGGAGAGTGGGAGCGTATTTTCTCGATCAATGTCCTGGGCGTGGTCAATGGCATTAATGCGTTCTTGCCCTCGATGCTCGATCGCGGAGAACCCGCGCACATCATCAACACAGGCTCGGTGGGCTCGCTGGTTGCGGCGCCGGGAATGGCGCAATACACCGCCACAAAAATGGCGGTGCGAGGTATCACCGAGACGCTGGCCTATGATCTCGCCGCCAAAGGAGCGCCCATCGACGTGTCGCTGTTGTGCCCGGGGCCTGTCCTGACATCGATCAGCGACGACCTGCTGGGCATCGAACCCGGGGATGGAAGCAGCGAACACCTGATGGCAGGGCAGCCCGGCTTCATCACCGCCGAAGACTGTGCCTCCCGGGTCTTCGCGGCCATTGCCGAGCGCCGGTTCTGGATCTTCACGCACCCCTTCAACGACTACCTGCGTGAAAAGATGGACGCCATAGTTCGGGGTGAGTACCCCAGTTACAGCGAAGTAGTATTCGATGCGTAGCGCTAAACGCCCCACTTGTGGCCCCAGATACTGGGCGCTGTAGAACGGGTGGGTGTGTAGGCCGTCCAGTCCACCTGCCAGCCCTCACAGCCGAATTCCAGCGGAAACCCGCCCGGCGTCATCATATAGAACGAGAGCATGCGGTCATTGGTATGGCGGCCAAGCGTGGAGGTCACCGGAATGTTTCTCGCCAGAACCCGGTCCAGGCAATAGCCCACTTCATCCACGGTTGTCACTTCCAGCATCAGGTGAATACAGCCAGTGGGGTTTTCAGCCTGGAAAAGCGCCAGCGAGTGGTGCCGTGGATTATCCACGTGCAGGAAATGCAGACCCATGCCGGCGTCGGCCGGGTCGTCACCGGATTTGAAGTGCATGTAGTCGGTATCACCGAAACCCAGTATGCGGGTATAGAACCCATACGTTTCAGACAGACTGGGGGCCGGTAATACCGCGTGCCCGAAGCCCATATTGCCGTTCACCCCGGTTTCGAAGGCGGATACACCCTGCGGCGACACAAACTTGCGGTAGTCCAGCTCAGCACCGACGTAGAGTTCCAGACCGTTACCGGACGGATCTTCCAACGTGATAAGGCGCGTCACTCGCCGCTGCGCAGCGGTCTCGGCGGTACCGGGCTTGAAGTCGATGCCTTCGGCGTGCAGTTTTTCACACAGCTTGTCGAAGCTTTGCTCATCGCTTACCTCGAAGCCGCAACAGCGCAATTTCTCGTTCTCACCTGGTACAATCGCGAAACGAAACGGGCGCTCATCGCAACGCAGGTAACGCGTTTGATCATCGTGTCTGCCGGGCGATTCCATCATGCCCAGCACCTCGGTACCGAATGCCAGCCACTGGTCCGGGTCTGTCGATTCAATGATCGCGTAGCCAATACTGGAAATCGTCATGAGGGGATGTGTGCTCCTTCGGCGGCAAGGAACCTCAGGCATTCGCTGTTAAACAGGGCCTCGTGTTCAACCATTACCCAGTGCCCGCACTCGGACAGCAGGATAAGCTTCATGGCGCGGCAGTGTCGCGCCATCGCCAGCAGACCGCTCTCCGGCATCATCCGATCGCTGGCACCCCAGAATACGAGCACCGGGCAAACCAACTCGGAGAGACGCTCCGCCAGGTAGGGTATCTCCATAGTCAGCATGACCTGGGGGTTCATCTGCGCCAGTACCTGGCGTCGCTCGGCCATCAGCGCATCTGTGATATGGCGAGCGTCGTACACCAGGCCAAACTCAAAAAACTCGCGCAGGCCCGCCTCAGTCAGTTCGCCGTCCGACGCCGCATAGACCTGGAGCATTTTTTGCATCGCCGGCATCTGCAGGTACTCCTCCCGCGGGCTCATGCCGCCCGGTGCGAGCAGTATCAGGCGTGAAACCAGCTCGGGAAAGTCCAGCGCCAGGCCGACCGCCACCGCACCCCCGAGTGAGTTGCCGACCACCGCGCAGGTGGCCACACCCATGGCGTCGAGGGTCTGTTTCACGCACTCGACAAAGAATGCAAGCGGGTACTTGACGTCATCGGGTTTGTCGGAGAAACCAAAACCGACCAGGTCGATCACCAGGCAGCGGTATCCCTGGTCTGCCCACTCGGGGTAGTTGCCCCTGAAATTGCTGTGCCCGCTGGCTCCCGGTCCGGACCCATGAAGAAATACCACGACGGGACCCGCACCGCGATCGATCACATGCACTCGGTAACCGTTCTCACACTGCACGAAACAGTGTTCATGAAGAGGCGCTTGCGCTGTCATGGCGTTATCTCTCTACTGTTTATTGGTAGCGTAGTCGCGAAGCCGGCGTTGATCGGCGTTTGCCGTCAGTGACGCCGCGCGCTACCGGTACCGCTCGCCGCCACTCTAGGGTGTCAGGTATCGGTGGAAAAAGACGCCGTTGGGAATTTCACTGTGCGCACAGGACGGGCAATCGCCCAAAGCAGGCCGTGCGCGACAAACACAACCCGGGGAAACACTG
>JAWVYG010000100.1:0-7610 GCA_033722815.1 Halioglobus sp. | reverse complement strand
CCCGAGGACGGTGCTGCCCACGGGTTACCGGAGGGCGCCACGGTGCTGCTGGAAACCGAGACCGGGCAAGCGGAGGTGGACCTGGCCTACGACGAGCGCATGCATCCGGGCACGGCGTCGATACCCAACGGCCAGGGCATGTCCTTCACCGACGAGGAGGGCCGCGAACTGCCTGCAGGCGTGTTTGCCAACGAGTTGACGAACCCCCGCTCCCGCGATCGCTTCGCCGGCACGCCCTTCCACAAGTTCGTGCCGGCGCGTATCTCCCTGGCCTGAACCGGGCTCGCGCCCGGTCGGCGACGGGCCCGGACGCGAGCGTCCCCGGGGGTGCAACTTCCCGCGTGAAAGGGACTATACTGTGCACTTTCCGGGGCAGGGCCGCCCGTTAACCGGAATCACCGCACTGTGAAGCAAGCTCTCGCATTTTCTCGCCGCGCCTGCCCGCCCGTACGAGCACGTGTCGATGACCCTGCGTGACCAACTCGCCGCCGCCCGCGTCTTACCGGTCGTTACCGCCGAAGACGTCGATGCCACGGTTCGCCTGGCGGCTGTGCTGGCGCAGTCCGGCATGACCGCGATCGAGATAACCCTGCGCACCGATGCCGCCCTGGAGGCGATTGCCGCCGTGCGCTCCGCGATGCCGGACCTGCTGCTCGCGGCGGGCACGGTGCTGACCCCCGAGGACGTCGCGCGCGCCGGCGAGGCCGGCGCCGGCCTGTGTATCAGCCCGGGTATCAGCGCGGAGCTGCTGGCGGCGACCGCCGCCGCCGGGCTGCCCTACCTGCCGGGGGTGGCGACCGCGTCGGAGGTCATGCTCGGCCTGTCCGCGGGCGTGGATACGTTCAAACTGTTCCCCGCGGTGCCGGTGGGCGGTGTCGCCCTGCTGCGGGCCCTGCACGGCCCGTTCCCGAGCGTACGTTTCTGTCCCACGGGCGGCCTGGGCGCGGGCAACTTCCGGGATTTTCTCGCCCTGCCCAACGTGATCTGTTGCGGTGGATCATGGATGGCGGGGCAGGATTTGATCCATAGTGAGCGCTGGGAAGACATCGCGGCGCTGGCGCGCGAGGCAATGCGCAACGACAGCTGATAGCGCCGCAAACCTACGAGGAGAGACAGCATGACTACCGCCCGTTCCGTGCGCGTGGGATTGATGGGTTTCGGCCAGGTCGGCCGGCAAATCTACACGCTGGCGCAGCGCTCGCCGGATATAGACGTGGTGGCCATCGCCGACGTCGGTGAGCCGCAGATCCTGCACTACCTGCTCAGCTCCGAGGTCGAAGACCCGCAGGAGTTCCAGCTGGTGGACAATTTTCTCGTCGCCGGCGACAGCGGTACGCGCATGATGCGCATGGACCTGCCGCGGGAAGTGCCGTGGGACGTGTTCGACGTGGACATCGTCATCGATGCCACCGGCAAGTATCGCGATGTCGCCAGCATGCAGGACCACCTCGACAACGGCGCGCCGCGCGTACTGCTGCGGACCCTGCCGCTGGATGAAATCGATCGCATCGTGCTGCCGGGCATCAACGGCGACCAGGTCGACGCGGCGGACAGGATGATCAGCGGCGGTTCCGCGACGACCACGGCGCTGGCGCTGCTGCTGCACGTGCTGTCGCAGAGCTTCGATATCGAGTGCGCCAGCATGACGACCGTGCACAGCTATACCTCCGACCAGCCGCTGCAGGACTACGCGGGCAGCGATTTCCGCCGCAGCCGCTCTGCCGCCAAGAACATCATTCCCAACAGTCACGAGGCGGCCAGGTGGATCGGCAGCATCCTGCCGGCGTTCGAAGGGAAGGTCATGACGTCCGCCCTCAATGTACCTATCCAGGAGGGCTGCCTGCTGGACACCAACCTGGTGCTGGGCGACACCAGCGTCGGCGCGGAGGACATCAACGACGCCATGCGTCGCGCCGCCGCCGAGTTGCCGGACCTCATCGCCGTGGCGGAGGACCCGATCGTGTCCTCCGACGTTATCGGCAGCGCGTACTCGCTGTTGTTCGACGCGCCGGGCACCATCAAGGCCGGCAGCAGCATCATCAAGGCGCTGGGTTGGTACGAGAACCTTGGCCACGCGGCGCGACTGCTGGATATCGCACGGCTCTACGCCGGGCTGGAAGTGAAGGAGGAGGCCGCCTGATGAAAGTTGCCATCAATGGATTCGGGCGCATCGGCCGCTCGGTGTTCAGGATCCTGGAAGATGTCGAGGGTATCGATATCGTCGCCATCAACGACCTGTTCGACAACGACGCGCTGCGCTACCTGCTGAACTACGACACGGTCATGGGACCGTTTCCGGGCAGCCTTGCGCTGGAGGGGGACGAGTTTGTCACCGACAAGGGTCGGGTCAAGCTGCTGTGCGAACGCGACCCGGCGAAGCTGCCGTGGGAGGCAATGGGCATCGACGTGGTGGTCGAGGCCACCGGTGCGTTCCGCAAGCGCGAGCAGCTTGAGACACACCTGACGGCCGGAGCGGGCCGCGTGCTGCTGACGGTGCCGGCCAAGGATGACATCGATTACACCGTGGTCCTGGGCGTCAATGACGACGGCCTGGACAAGCAGCACCTGATCATCTCCAACGCCAGCTGCACAACCAATTGCCTGGCGCCGATGGCGAAAGTACTCAACGACGCCTTCGGCATCGAGGAGGGCGTGATCAATACGGTGCACGCCTACACCAATGACCAGCGCCTGGCGGATGTGCCGCACTCGGACTGGCGCCGCAGCCGCGCCGCGGCCGAGAACGTGATTCCCACCTCTACTGGTGCCGCCAAGGCCGTAGGCGTGGTGCTGCCGCAGCTGGCGGGTAAACTGCACGGCATCGCCGCCCGGGTTCCCGTGCCCGACGGTTCGGTCGTCGACCTGTTTGTGCGCCTTCGCAAGAAGGTCAGCGTCGACGACGTCAACGAGGCGGTCGCCGCCGCGGCGGACGGGCCGTTGCGCGACATACTGGAGTACAGCGGCCGCCCGATCGTCTCGACCGACATCATCGGCAATTCCCACTCGTCGATCTACGACGCGGGCTTCACCGACGTCACCGGCGGCAAGAACCTGCGTGTGCTCAACTGGTACGACAACGAGTGGGGCTATTCCTGCCGTGTGGTTGACCTGCTGCGGCGCGTCGCGACCTGGTGAAGCGCTAGACGAGGGGACAGGCCCCAACTGCCAGAACAGACCAAGGGGACAGACCCCAATTTCCAGTTTCAGGCGCAGCCTGAAACTGGAAATTGGGGTCTGTCCCCGAATAGACTTGGGGTTCCGACAGGGAGCCCATCATGCAGGAAGGAACAGCGAGTCGTACCGCCGAGGGCGCAGCCGCCGCGCGTGCGCTGCACCTGCGCGGCAGCGAGACGCCGGTGTTCGCCGATCCCTACGCGGCGGCACTGACCTCGGCCACCTGGCGACGGCTAGTGACCTCGCCGCTGCTGGCCTGGTTCATGGACAGGATCGCCATGCGCAGCTTCCGGCCCGTGCAGGGGCAGGTGGTTGTGCGCAGCCGTTACGCCGAGGACGTGCTGGGACGTTCGCTGGGTGCGGGCGTGCGACAGTACGTCGTGGTGGGCGCGGGTTTCGATTCCTTCGCCCTGCGTCGGCGCGACCTCGAGGGTTCGCTGGAGGTGTTCGAGCTCGACCATCCCGCTACGCAGGCGCTGAAGATGCAGCGCCTGCAGGTCGTGGATGAGGAACTGCCCGCCAACCTGCATTTCGTCGCCGTGGACTTCGAGCGGGAGACGGTGGCCGACGCGCTGGCGCGCTCGACGTTCGACAGCGCGCAGCCGGCGTTCTTCTCCTGGCTCGGCACCACACCCTACCTGACCGCCGAGGCGACGCTGGCGACTTTTGCCGCGATCGCTTCGATAGCCGCCGACGGCAGCGAGGTGGTGTTCGACTACCTGGTGCCGGACGATTCGCTTCCTCAGTCGGAGCAGCCCGTGATGCGCAAGCTGCGTAAATACACCGAGCAGCGCGGTGAGCCGCTGATTGGTGCCTTCGAGCCGCAGGCGCTGCGTGACGCACTGCGTGCGCTGGGCTACGCGTGGCTGGAGGACCTTGACTGTGAGGCGCAGGTGACGCGCTACTTCGCCGGGCGCCAGGATGGCCTGCGTCCGATGGCCGGCGCGCACCTTGTGCATGTGCGACTGGGGCGGTAACGGGCCCCTCAGGCTTTCCAGTTGCGCGGATCGACCCGGTAGTAGCGCTGCAGCTCGTCGAACAACTCCGGGCGAACCTTGTGCAACTCCTGCGGTCGCTCAAAAAATGTCTCGGTCGCCACGGCGAAGAACTCCGCCTCGTTGGTGGCGCCATAGGTATCGATGACAGTGTCCCGGCCGCTGTGAGCGCGTCGCCGCAGGTCCTCGAAGTTGTCGCTGAACACGGTGGCCCAGGCCTGGTAACTGTTGCGCCACAGCGGTGGCGCACCGTTGGTGGCGCCGGAGGCGGCGTCGAGCTGGTGGGCGAACTCGTGCAGCACCACGTTGTGCCCGTCGCCGAAGTCCTCGGCACCGCGGGCGACGTCGTCCCAGGACAGGATCACCCGGCCGTTATCCCAGGACTCACCCAGCATGTGCCCGTGATCATCGGCGACGGTACCGTCCTCCAGCACCGCCTCGCGCTCTACGAAGAAGCCACCCGGGTACACGAGGATCGCGGTCAGTTTCGGGTACAGGGGGCCCTGGCGACCCAGTGACAGCAGGCAGGCCTGCGCGGCGATGCAGACGCGGATCTCGTCGGTGATCTCGAGGCCCGCGCAGCCGTAGAAGGCTTTCTCCTGCAGGAACAGCTGGATCATCTGCTGCAGGTGCGACTGTTCCGACGCGGACAGGCGCTGGTACACCGGCAGCCGGCGCACAAGGTGCCGGCGCCACGCGTCCGGGAATGGCGCGTCGAGGATGCGCTGGCGCCGCCAGCGCCGGTAATAGTGGCTGATGGCGAAGGCGGCGACGGCCAGCAGGACCGGCAGTAACGGGAGTAGCGCGCTTGGCAGTTCCATCGGTGTACGTAACGTTGGGTGAAAATCGCCCGCGCAGTGTAACATCAGTGGAACCGCCGGCGGCCTGCGCGCGTAGTGATTGAGACAGCCGGTCCCGTCGCACCGAAGCGGCCCCGGCGGCAGCAGTTGCATCGACAGCAAGCCAGGAGAGCAGTTCATGACGTTGAAGGTAATCCAGTGGGCCACCGGCGGAGTCGGCCGTGCCGCCATCGAGGGCATTCTCGACCACCCCGAACTCGAGCTGGTCGGCTGCTGGGTACACAGTGCGGAAAAGGCCGGCAGCGATGCCGGTGAGCTGGCGGGGCGCGGACCCTGCGGTGTTGCCGCCAGCACCGACGTCGAAGCCCTGCTGGCGCTGGATGCCGATTGCGTGATGTACGCGCCGGTGATGGCCGACGCAGCCGTCGTGACACGCCTGTTGGCCAGCGGCAAGAACGTCGTGACGCCGCTGGGCTGGTTCTTTCGCGGCGAGCGCGACTTCTCCGATGTGGACGAGGCCTGTGACCGCGGCGGCAGCACGTTGCTGGGCACCGGCATTCACCCGGGTGGCGTCACCGAACGTTTCCCGCTGATGGTATCGGCCATGTCCAACGCCATTACCCACGTGCGCGCCGAGGAGTTTTCCGACATTCGCACCTACGACGCGCCCGAGGTCATCAGCGAGATCATGCTGTTCGGCAAGACGCCCGAGGAGGCCTCCCAGAGCTTCATGCTCAACATGCTCGGCGACGGCTTCACGCAGTCCGTGGATATGATCGCCAGCGAGCTCGGATTCGCCGTCGATCCCGAGCCGCGCTGCACACACGAGGTGGCGGTTGCCACCCGGCCGATCGCCTCGCCGATCGGTGATATCGCGCCCGGCCGGGTAGCCGCGCAGAAGTTCACCTGGCAGGCAACGGTGAAGGGCGAGCCCGTCATCACCGCGATTACCAACTGGTACATGGGGGAGGAGCACCTCGATCCGCCCTGGTCGTTCGGCCCCGAGGGCGAGCGGTTCGAGGTGGAAGTGACCGGCGACCCGGTGTCCAAGGTCACTTTCCACGGCTGGCACCCGGAATCGATCGCTGCGGGCCTCAAGCGCAATCCCGGCATCGTCGCCACCGCCATGCACTGCGTCAACGCGATACCCTACGTCTGTGGTGCCGCGCCCGGGGTGAAGAGTTACCTCGACCTGCCGCTGATTGCCGGACGCGCGGCGCCCGCCCTGCGATGAGCCTGCGCGGCGCCTGCGCCTGCAACAACCTGAGCGTCACCTGGCGCACGGTGGACTACAGCCTGGTGCCGCGCGCCTGCCAGTGCGGCTATTGCCGCGAGAGAGACGTCGCCTGGGTGTCCAAGTCGGGTACGTTCGTGGCGATCGACGTTGCCAGGCCCGCGCTGCACCGCGTGCAGCGTCAGGGCAGCGGGCAGGCGGCATTCCACGAGTGCTCGAACTGTGACGGCGTGGTCGCGGTGACGGCGCAGCTGGAGGGCGAGCTCTTCGCCGCCCTCAATGCCAACTGCCTGCACAATCCCGCCGGCTTCGCGCAGCCCGTTGCCATGACGCCGGGCGAGCAGTCGCCGCGGGAGAAAGCGCAACGCTGGCGCAGCAACTGGTGCAGCGTGGCCCGCATGCCTGAGCTCGCCGGCGGTCATTGAGGGCGCCGGCTTTACTGCCCGCCTGCCGCCCGCTCCGCTTCGATCCCGCCCAACAGCCAGTCGATGGTGCAGCGAAAGACCTCCGGTGGATCCTGGAAGTGCTCGCGGTCGCGGCCGGTGCGCGTGATGATGAGGTCTTCGAACGCGATTTCCCTGGCGCTGCGGTTGCGGCGCACGTGTTGGATCGGCGGGGTCTTGATCTCCGACAGCGCCAGGCTCACGGCGACGTTGACCAGCACGCGGCAGGCGCGCAGCGCATGCTCCTGTTCGAAGCCGGCCTCCAGCAGAACCTTGAGCAGCTCGTTGGCATAGCTGGCTACGGGGGCGCGGTGCTCGGTGGTCATGAGGCTGGACAGGTTGGGGTGCGCCAGCAGCGCCTCGCGCATACCCAGTGCCCAGTTGCGCGCGCTGTCCCGCCAGTGGTCACCGCGGTGAAAGTCCAGCTTCAGCCTGTCCAGCTGGTAATCGATCAGCCTGCCGATGAGTTCCTCGCGTTTGCCCACCTGCTGGTAGAGCGTGCGCGTGGAGCATTTCAGCCGTGCGGCGAGATTGCGCGCGGAGAGTGCATCGGGGCCGGACTCGTCGAGCAGTTCCAGTGCAGCGTCGTAAATGGTCTCGACGGCGACGAGGGGTTTGGCCATTTGTTGATCGCTTTCCGGTTCAAGATTTTATAAAAACACTGTTGTTTTATACGCGGCCGTGGCGCACAATGCAAGCTCACCAACCGAGAATAGCAAGAGGGGCGTATGGCCTGGGATTTTGCGACCGATCCTGAATTTCAGCACAAGCTCGAGTGGATCAGGACCTTCGTCGAGCAGGAGCTGATACCGCTGGAGCCGATCATCGGCGATTTTACCGAGGCGCAGTGGGAGGCGGTGCAGGCGCCGCTGAAACAGCAGGTAAAGGACCAGGGCCTGTGGGCCTGTCACCTCGAGAAGGAGCTCGGCGGCCAGGGCTTCGGCCAGCTGCCGCTGGCGCAGAT
>JAWVYG010000099.1:0-7616 GCA_033722815.1 Halioglobus sp. | reverse complement strand
GGGTGCCGAAGAGAAGTTCAGCCTGTGGCATATCATGGCTTCGCTGACCTATCAGTGGGACAGCTGACGGAGTTAACAAACGCGAACCGGGGAACGACATGACGGATCTTTCATCACACAGTGAAACCGGATTGCTGGACGGCACCACGGGCAAAGTGCAGAAGATTGTGCCTGCCGCTCAACCACCAGGTTGCTGACGGGGAGCCAGGCGCGAACAGTCTGCGAAAGGTATCCGTGCAGTCAGTTCGGCCCAGGCTCGGAGGTCAGGTCCGACGCATCGCGGCGGCCCTACCTCGCCGGCCACGATAACTCCCTGGCTGCGCGCTCGGTGTGCCGCATCACCGATCCTCCCAGCATCTTATTGTTTCACAACGTTTTTTTAGGATAGAGCATCCGACTCTTATGGCGTGATCCATGGACGGGGAATCGGTGGGGGCAATTATTGGGGGCAGCCTTCCACTGGGAGCAATACGCTTTCGAAATTCCCTCCTTGATTCCATACTGCGGTAAGGTCCAAGATAGTCCAGGCAGTGAATCGCACCTTCTAGCCCTGGAGCATTCTTTGCGTAGCACCGGGATCGATCCAGACAGTGAACTCTGAATCTAGATTGCACGCCTTCGTCTACGAGTCGCGGTATGCGACCGTGATCTCCAGCCTGTGTTATCTGATATTCAGCCTGCTGCTGTTCACGGTAACGGGGCTGTCGACCGACAATGCGAGGGAATTGGGGTTTGAATCTCCGGATCATCTCCTCGGAATGGTCTTGCTGATGTGTCTCCTACCCACCTGGCTTATAGCGTGTATGTTTGTGACACAACGCAATAGCTATAAGCTCGCCCGTGCACTCGATCCAGATCTTGCTTCACGAGTTGCCGCTGTACCATCAAAGTACCTGTGGATTGGCGTACTTGGCGGTTTCATTTACGCGATTGCATTTAATGTGCCGATGACTCATTTCGGACTTGTTCTAGACGGTAATGGTCAAATGATCGGTATCTTTATCGGGCAGGCACTCGTCTGGATCTTTGTTGGCTGGATGCTGGCCGTCCGCCTTTACGTTGGCAATCAATTTCACAACTTCGGCAAATACGTCGCTATCAAGACCTTTGAGCAGTCTGGGCTAGAATCCTTTGCGCGCGTCGGTCTACTAGATGTGGCAATTATAGTTGGGTGCCTGGCTATTTCGGCAGTGCAGTCAATCGACGCTCAATTCCGTCTGGAAAATTACCTCACAGCCTTTATTGTTGCGATACCCGCAACCCTGGCCCTGTTGATTCGTCCCATGTGGTCTGTCCATGTCAGGCTTCTTCAACGCAAGCGTGAATTACTCGCTGAAGTCACAATGCAGATTCAGCAGGCACCTGAGTCTACAGACCTGGAAAGTATCGTTGCCCTCGAGTTGCTGCTTGAGCGGCGAGACCGTGTCAAAGCGCTGAACACATGGCCCCTGGATTTCTCTATATGGTCGAGGCTGCTATTCTACGGACTCATACCCCCTCTTGCCTGGATAGCTGCAGCCCTGGTGGAAGTGCTTGTTGAACGCGCTCTTACCTAGCAAAACATCACCTGGTAGAGGGCAAAAAAATCGTTCCGATCCAGGGCGGCGAACTTGTCAGATTCGCTTGCAGCGTCCAGTATGATTTTATGTGTCGTTTCGCCACAGCATTATTGCTGAGCTGCCGCCGAGCAATACTTCCCGGTGCGCTTTTAGCGGTGTTCGCCATGTGTCCTTCGCTTGCATTGGGGGATACAGTGGGGGCGATGGATGTCAGTGCGGATTTTTCCGTTCTCTATGCGCCCGTCGGTGCATACGAGGCGACAGACTTTTTTTCCGAGCAACCGCCGAATGACTTCCAACCGCTAAGCCCCCCAACGAGTATCAGTGGCGTCGGTAAGGAGGCCTGGCTACGTACCACTCTGCAGCCAGCACTCATGGGTGCACCCGCGGACATACTGGAAATACCTGGCCAGATTTTCAACTACGTGGATGTCTGGTTTCGCCTGCCCGACGGGACAATCTCCCATGACTACGCGGGTGTGCGATACCCGTACAACGAACGAACCGTTAAAAACGCCGGCGTCGCTTTTCGTATTCCTGACACAGAT
Source organism: Halioglobus sp. (assembly GCA_033722815.1). Lineage (GTDB taxonomy): Bacteria > Pseudomonadota > Gammaproteobacteria > Pseudomonadales > Halieaceae > Marimicrobium. Next base: position 5,509 of record JAWVYG010000099.1, on the reverse strand, counting down.
GGAGAACCCCTGCAGGTCCTGATCCGCGCCAGGAACGAGACTTCACATTCGATGAATTTCGCGGCATGGGTGTGGCCGGAAGAACAATGGGCGACCTATGTCCTGACGCTGCGAGTCTGGTACGGTGTGTTCCTGGGCGCTATCCTGGCCCTGTGCATCTATAACCTGTTCCTGGCGGTGACACTGCGGGATTCGTCTTACCTGTACTACATTGGCTACGTCCTGTGCCTCACGTCTTGTGTATTTGTCCTGAGTGGCCTGGCCGAAGAGTACCTGTGGCCTGACGGAAAGCCCGCGCCAGTTGTACTGGCCCTTACCGGGGCCGGAACGTTCCTGGGCGTTGGATTTGTAAATCAATTCCTGAAAGTCAGGTTGTCCAGCCCCGTGGCATACTGGACGTCTACCGCCGTGGCTGCCGCGGCCATGATCATGGGTACAACATTGATCTGGCAACCAAAATTGCCCCTGGTGCCTGCGGCCTACAGTGCGAGCATAGTGCACATTCTCCTGATGTCCGCGGCGATCTATTTCATCGCGATTTCCCTGGTGAGTTACTTAAGGGGAGTCACGCACGCGAGGTTCCTGGCGCTGAGCATGTTAAGCCTCCTGGCCTCCCTGGTTATCTACTTCGCTTATACCTACGGTCACCTGCAGTACAATTTGCTTATCGGGCATGCGCTGGAATTTGGCGCGTTGACGGAGGGAATCCTGTTGGCCCTGGCATTGGCAGACCGCATCAACCTGCTAACGCGAGAAAAACAGCAAGCTGAGCGTGAGTCGTTGGAGTACCAACGAACTTTCTCGAGACGCCTTATTAGCGCGCAGGAAAAGGAGCGTCAGTCCCTTGCGGAAACCATGCACGATTCAATCGGACACGCGATGCTCGTACTGAAGAACAATCTGCAACAGGGCATCGCGATGACAGGAGCGGACTCCGAAGGCAGGAACAGCGAACTGATTAGTCTGTTGAGGGAGCAGGCAGATTATTGCGGCGAGATCATGCATGACGTGCGCCGGATTTCCCATGACTTACATCCCCATATTCTTGAGCGCCTGGGATTATCGGCGGCAGTAGAGTCCACCATGAGCCGGGCACTGGACCCCGTCGGCCTGCAATGGTCAGTTGAAATCGACGAGCTGTGTGAGGAGCTGGAACCTCATGTGCAGTCTACCATCTACCGGGCCATCCAGGAGTGCCTGAACAATATACTGAAATACGCACATGCCAGTGAAGTCAGATGCGAGTTAGTCTGCGACGATCGCTGGATCAAGGCCTGTATCTATGACGACGGGGTAGGATTTGATGTAAATGCGGCAGGAAAGGAGTCGTTGGGCCTGCAGGAAATGGATGGACGGGTACAGGTGGTGGGCGGCAGCATGACGATTGAATCCGCACCAGGCGAGGGCACCACGGTAGCATTCAGATTGCCATTGGCCATTACTAACGGACAACCGGGGTTGGTGGTATGACGTCAACCGATGAACAAATGCAAACTCTTCTAATAGCTGATGATCACCCGATCTTTCGGCAGGGCCTGAAGCAGATCATCGAAAGGCTCCCGTGGCTGGAAGTCGTGGCGGAGGCCGAATCGGGCGATGCGGCTCTCGCAAAACTGGAATACCAGGCGCCAGATATGCTGGCACTGGATATCGCCATGCCTGGCGTGGACGGGCTGGAGGTCCTGCGCAGGGCTGGTGAGCTGGATAACGTACCCGCCGTTATTATCATCACCAGCTATGACGACAGGGCTTATCTCGACCGGGCGATGGAACTCGGCGCCAGGGCATTTGTGCTGAAGGACAGCGCGGGCGAAGACATTGTCAGTTGCCTGGAAGCTGTTCGGCGGGGAGAGATCTATATTTCCCCTTCTCTGGGCAGCCATATACCGAACCTGCCGCAGGTTGGCTCGGCGGACCTACAGAAACTCGACACGCTTACGCCCACGGAGCGTACCGTGCTGGGCAAGGTGGCGGAGTTTAAAACCAGCAAGGAAATCGCACTGGAACTCGGCGTGAGTTACCGGACGGTTCAGAATCACCGCTCCAATATTTGCGATAAGCTGGATCTACATGGCGTACACCAGCTCATGGCGTTCGCGCGTGAACACAGCGAGAGGCTTCGGTCTCAATAGTCTTGGGGGAAGCTTTACCCAACCTCCGTTCCGCTCGTCACCTGGGTAGGCTTGCGCAATACCGGGCCCAGTGGTACCGCTTGTAAGCACTGGTGTTAAAATCCGAGGTCACTGGTACTAATTCTGACCATACCCCCGCATTCGAGCATGGTCGAATGTGAGAAATGGAACATACTATCCCGCCTGCCCCAAAAACCCGAACTGTTGTATAGTCTCGGATCCACAAAGTTAGCAGTGACAACACAGGAGGCCGACGATCATGGAAAATGCCCCGGAGCAGAACACGGATCAGACCCCGGAAGAGTTTTACCGATCCCCCACGACCACCCCCGAGGCGGACCCCTGGGCTGTGCCACTGGAAGACATCGACCTCGCCACGGGCTGTATATTCCAGGCGCAGAAACACCATGAGTACTTCAAGCGCCTGCGCCAGGAAAATCCGGTGCACTACCACGACAAGAACCCGGATATCGGTCCCTACTGGTCGCTGACACGCTATGAAGACATCATGGCGGTGGACAGCGATTTCCAGAGGTTTTCCTCCGAACCGTCCATCGCCCTGTTCGATGAAGTACTGGGCGAAGAGCGGGCACCCATGTTCATAGCCATGGACCCGCCCAGGCACGACGAACAGCGCGCGGCGGTCATGCCCGCCGTCGGCCCGGTGCGACTGAAAGACCTCGATCAACTGATTCGCAGCCGCACGGAGGAAGTGCTGGACGAGTTGCCCACGGGTACGCCGTTCAACTGGGTCGACAAGGTCTCTATCGAACTGACCACCCGCATGCTGGCGACCCTGTTTGATTTTCCTTTCGAGGAGCGCCGCAAACTGACTTTCTGGTCCGATGTCATCACCACACCGCCGTTCCTGATGGGCATCACCATCGAGGATCGCCTGAACCACCTGGCAGAGTGCCTGCAGACCTTCACCGCGCTGTTCAAGGAGCGCCAGTTCGAGGGCAACGAGAGCCAGGACTTCATTTCGCTGCTGGCCAACAACCCCGCCACGGCCGACCTGGACGGGGTGGAACTACTGGGCAACCTGATGCTGTTGATCGTCGGCGGCAACGACACCACCCGGAACTCCATGTCCGCGGGCGTGCTGTTCATGCACGAGAACCCCTCGGAGTTCCAGAAGATCAAGGATAACGAGTCACTGATTCCCTCCGCGGTATCGGAGATCATTCGCTACCAGACGCCGCTGTCCTACATGCGCAGAACCGCGAAGGAAGACGTTGAGATTGGCGGCAAGCAAATCAAGAAAGGCGACAAGATCGCGATGTGGTATGCCTCCGGCAATCGCGACGAGTCTTTCTTCCCGGACGCGGACAAGTTCATTATCGACCGCCCCAATGTCCGTCGCCACATGGCCTTCGGATTCGGCATCCACCGCTGTATGGGCAATCGCGTGGCTGAAGCCCAGCTACGGATCGTGTGGGAAGAGATCCTCAAGCGCTTTGAGCGGCTGGAAGTGGTCGGCGAGCCGGAGCGCGTCGAGCACAGCTTCGTGCACGGCATCAAGGACCTGCAGGTGATTGCACACCCCAAAGGTTGATTAGAGACCGGGGTCGACCGTGCCCCGGTCTTTTCCAGGGCCCCGGCGCCATTATAAACAGGTAAGCAACAGCCCCATGCCCGCCCCAATGCGGATGGCCGAGCAGGCGGGCTCTGGATGAATCGATTAGCACTGCGATTTTTTACGGAGAGAAGTAATGACGAAGATTCACGTCACCGACGCCAAGGGAGCCAGCCACGTCGTGGATGCGCCCAACGGCGATTCCCTGATGAGCGCCCTGCTGGATGCCGGTATCGATGGGATTCTGGCCGACTGTGGCGGCGGCTGCGCCTGCGCCACCTGCCACTGCTACATCGAGGGCGATGGCATGGACATCGTGGGTGAAGTGAATTCGATCGAGAATCTCATGCTGGATTCCGCCGCCACGGAGCGACGCGACAACAGCCGCCTGTCCTGCCAGATCGACGTCAGCGACGCGCTGGATGGCCTGCAGGTGACGGTGGCGGAGAACGCATAAGCCTACCGGTGGCGAATTGTTGATTCCTTAACCGGATCGCGGGAGCGCAGGGAACGCTGTTCGGCCCTGGCTCGGAAGCCTGTGCATGACGAATTGCACTACAAAATGTCATGCAAGGACTTCAAGGTTACACCCCGGGGCGCAATGTCGGTGCAGAAGAGCACTTTGCCAGGTCTTCGCCTTACTGCACAGGAACCCGGCAAAAGATCCACGCCAGGTGTAATCCGCCCATGAAATCGTCCTGCGGATTCTTCGCTATACGGACAGTAATGACCCGGAGGGGAAGCAGGTGCGTATATCGAGTTACTCAAGAGCCAGTATTCTCGAGTACTGCAGCAAGTGGAAGTCGTGGCGCTTGGCGGTTGGTATACCGTTTCTGTGGATTGTCGCCAGTTAATCTGCCAGTCACACCTGATCAAAGCCCGCGCTCGACGGCAGCGAGGGGCGCTGCCTGACTAGATCCGATGTCCGCAATCCGCTCAAGATTCGGCCGTGTTCTGCCGTTGTTCTTCGCGCAACTTGTTGCGCACATCCGTCAGCACCGCACCGTACGTGTTGTAACCACGGCCATCGCGGCCACAGCCCCAAAAATAGTCGTAGGCATCTTGCGCTACCAGCGGGTTATCGCCGGTGGCTAACAGCGCCTCTGCTACCTCGGGGTGGGTTTTGCATTTTGTGTAAACCGCGCGGGTCATAATCACCCGGCGCAACTGTTTCCAGTCCTTGCGCAGCTTGACCCGACGGTTGCGACCCAGGCGTCGAGCCTCGCGTGGATGGGCGGCGGCCGCGACACGAGACCGAAAGGCGGCGTCCTCGCTTTTCATCCCCTGGAAATAGTGTTCTACCGAGGGCCAGTGGAACCCGTCAAGGTCAAACCCATGCTTTGAAAAGCTCGAGAGCGGGTGGTTGGCGTCGGTGCGAGACAGGTAGATCGCATTGTCTACCCTGGTTTCAAAGATCATTCCCTTCAGTCCTGCATTATTGAATGCTGGTTTTCTCTTCGCCCAATCGATTGCTGCAATTGGGGCAGCTCCAGGAAAAGTTTGGCCACCGCCCTCTTCTAACTATAACAACAACGGCACGGGCTGGAATCAGGACAGGCCTGGAGAACCGTCCCTGGTGACCAGGACCCTCATCAATTTGCACCAGCAAATGACTTCAAGCTAACTTGCCAGTGCTCCTTCTTGAGGTCGGCTTCCCTCCGTTGCCCCACTTGCACGATGAAAAACCAGGTACTCGTCTTCGACGGGACTGAAGCGCGTTTCCAGTAGATCGAGGAAATAGTTTTCATTGCGCTTCCACGGCGCCTTTTTCCCAACTTTGGGGAACAGGTGTGCGGCTCTC
>JAWVYG010000098.1:0-7628 GCA_033722815.1 Halioglobus sp. | reverse complement strand
GGTAGCCGGTGATACACAGCAACAGGAGCGCCGCGGACAGGTAGGCCGGATTGTTGTGGCGGGCGCGTAATGTGATGGCGGCAAGGAGCAGCAGGGCAGTGGCAGCCGCGATGCGCAGAGCGATTTCAGCTGCCTTGATCCCGGATACTTCCACGCGTCTCCCCCAGAGCAGCGCGCCCTACGTTGTGAGATGGCCTGCGGGCAGCACGGCCTTGTTCAGGCGAGCAATTCCTCGATATCGCGCGCGATGGCGGAGGGCTTGTCCTTGGGTGCGTAGCGCCGCACCACGTTGCCCTCTGCGTCGATGAGGAACTTCGTGAAGTTCCACTTGATGCCCTCGGAGCCGAGCAGGCCCGGCGCCTCATGCTTCAGGTGTACGAACAGCGGGTCGGCGTCGTCCCCGTTCACGTCGATCTTGCCGAACATCGGGAAGCTGACGCCGTAGTTGAGCTGGCAGAACTCCATGATCTCGTCGTTGCTGCCCGGGTCCTGGTTGCCGAACTGGTTGCAGGGGAAGCCAAGTATCTCCAGGCCGCGATCCTTGTACTTCTCGTACATCTCTTCCAGGCCGGCGAACTGCGGCGTGAAGCCGCACTTGGACGCGGTGTTCACCACCAGCAGGACCTTGCCCTTGAACTCGGACAGGGGCTTGTCCTTGCCGCCCGGTGTCTTGCAGGTGAAATCGTAAACGCTCTCTGACATCGATGTATCTCCGCAGGTGCTGGGAAGTCCCAGTATAAGTTAGCACACAGCCAGCTATACGCGAGGCAGTCCCCGCAGGATCACCGCGTGGGCAGCCGCACTGGCGAGATCGGTGGGGTGGGTGGCTCTCAGGCAGCCTGCGCCTGGTGCAGTTGTACCTGTTCCAGCAGCAGTTGCAGGCGCTTGCGCTGCATCTTCAGGGAATACTCCAGCGTCTTCAGGCGCGTGCGCAGGTCGACCTGCTCCCACTTCTGCTGCAGTTGCTGGCGGTGCCCCGACAGTGCGTCGCCCAGCTGGCCCTTGGTGCGCTCGTAGCGCTCCGCCTGCAGGGTTTTCCACTGGTTGATGGATTCACCGAACAGCTGGTACTCGCGTTCCAGCTTGTCGCGCAGTGTCTTGCTGTCGCAACCTTCATCCAGCTGCTCGCGCGCGCGCTGGAACTGGGTGTCGAGGATGGCGCGCTGGATCCTGAAGTTGGGCACGCGGGTGAGATTGCTCGCCAGGCCGACCCTGGAGCACAGGTTGATCATCCACTTGGTCGGGTCCCACTGCCACCAGCGGATGCCGTTGCGGTAGTCCGTCTGGAAGATGTGGTGGTAGTTGTGGTACCCCTCGCCGTAGGTGAGGAAGGCGAGGAAGCCGTTGTCGCGGGCGCTGTTGCTCTCGGTATAGGGCCGCGTCCCCCAGTAGTGTGCCAGCGAATTGATGAAGAAGGTGACGTGGTGGTTGACCACCAGGCGCAACAGGCCGACCAGCAGCAGCGTGCCGATGACGTCGCCGTGCCACAGGCCCAGCAGGAGCGGCAGCCCGACGTTCATCAGTACCGTGAGGGCGATGTAGTGGTTGTGCTGGAACATCACCACGGGGTCGCGCTGCAGGTCCGCGGCGTTGCTGAAGTCCTGCTCGTTCGTGTCGTATTCGCGCAGCATCCAGCCGATGTGGCTGAACCACAGGCCCCTGCCCGCCGAGTAGGGGTCGCGCTCGTTGTCATCGACGTGGCGGTGGTGCCGACGGTGGTCCGACGCCCACACGAGGATGCTGTTTTGCAGCGCGCCGGCGCCCCACAGCGCATAGAACCACTTCAGCAGCGGGTGCGCCTCGTAGGCCTTGTGCGCCCACAGGCGATGGAAGCCGCCGGTGATGGACATGCCGTTCAGGTAGAGGAAGGCCAGGGCCCACAGCCACTGGAAGCTGTCGTAGCCGTGGTAGAAGCCCCAGAAAGGCACCAGTACCAGCGCCAGGATGGGCAGGCCGATAAAGATAGCGACGTTGATGCCGATCAGTGGCGGTTTGTTCATATGCCGAGCCTCAAAAACCCTAATGGTCATTAAGTTATTGCAAATAGTACAGATTCCGGTCGCAAAAGTCTCCCAAATCGGGACACGCGCTCACCGCGGCCGTGCATTCTACAGTAGAATGCGCGACCCTTGATGCGACCTCGAACCGGGAGACAGCACCGCATGACCGGCGCCGCCACAGCGGATTCCCCGCCCTCGCCAATCGCCACTGGCGACAGCCGCCGCTGAGCCGCGCCGTGAGTCAGAACGCGGTTTTCCTCCGGGGTTCCACCTTTGCCCACGTGCTGCGGATGACCGGCGCCAGCGCCGCCGGGTTGCTGACCATGTTCGGCGTGGACATGGTCGACATGTACTTCCTCACACAGCTCGGGGAGCAGGAACTGGCCGCCGCGGTCGGCTTCGCCGGCACGCTGATCTTCTTCCTGGTCTCCGTCAGTATCGGCCTGCAGATCGCGCTCGGTGCGCTGGTGGCCCGCTCCGAGGGCGCGGACCGTCGCGACCTGGCCAGGCGCTACTGCACCAGCGCGCTGCTGTTCAACGCGCTGGTCTCCTGCGTGATCACCGCGGTGGCCTGGGCCAACCTGGTCAGCCTGTTGCAGATGCTGGGCGCCAGCGGGCAGACGCTGGAATACGCCACGCGCTACGGCCAGATCGTGCTGCCCAACATGCCGGTGCTGGTACTGGGCATGAGTATGGCCGCGGGTGTGCGTGCGGTGGGCGACGCGCGTCGCTCGATGTGGGCTACCGTGCTGGGCTCACTGGTGAACGGCGCCCTGGACCCGCTGTTTATCTTTACCTTCGGCTGGGGCCTCGAGGGCGCCGCCTGGGCCTCGGTGGCGGCGCGTTTCGTCGTGCTGATCGTGGCCTGGCATGCGCTGGCCATGGTGCACCGCCTGCCGTGCCGCATTTCGCTGCACGAGTTTGTCGCCGACATCCGGCCGATCATGACCATTGCGGGCCCCGCGGTACTGACCAACCTGGCCACGCCGATCAGCAACAGCTTCGTTCTGCGCACCATGTCCCAGTTCGGCGACAGCGCCGTCGCCGGCGCCGCGATCATGGGGCGTATCACGCCGGTCGCCTTCGCGGGGATTTTCGCGCTGTCCAGTGCCGTGGGCCCCATCGTCGGCCAGAATGCCGGCGCGGGCCGCTACGACCGCGTCCGCTCCACGCTCGTGGGGGCGGTCTCCTTCAATGCGCTGTACGTGCTCGTGGTGTGGCTGATCCTGGGCATCTGCGCGGAGCTGATGGTGGGGGCGTTTTCCGCCAGCGACGAGGCGGCGGAGCTCATCCTGTTCTACTCCTATTTCCTCGCCGGCAGCTTTGTCTTCAACGGCTGCCTGTTTATCTCCAATGCCAGCTTCAACAACCTGCATCACCCCCACTGGGCCACGGCGTTCAACTTCGGCCGCGCTTTTCTCGGCACCATTCCCGCGGTGTATTTCGGCGCCATGTGGTTCGGCCCCCGCGGCGTGATGGCCGGGGAGGCGGTAGGGTCGCTGGTATTCGGGCTGGCCGCTTTCGCCGGCGCACTCGTGCTGATCCGGCGACTGGAGGACGCCCACCGCCCCATCGAGCCGGGGCCGCTGTCGAGCCCCGCGGTGGCGGACCTGGAAACGCCGCGCCAGCCCCCGGTGTGAGCTGTCGCGGCACTAACCGGGCTGCTTAGAGTTTTTCGAGGTAGGACTGGTATTCCAGCAGGGTAATGCGACGGCGGAACTCCTCCATCTCCTGCTCCTTGGTGAGGGTGAAGATGCGCTGCAGCTCGCTGCCGAGGCTGTTACGGATGAAATCCGAGTCGCTGAACAGCTTTACTGCGTCGGGCATGTAGACAGGCAGGGTGTTCTCCTCCTGCGCGTAGCCGTCGCCGCTGATAGGGTCCCCGGGAGAAATGTTCTGTTCGATCCCGTCGAGAATCGCCGACAACAGCACCGCGAAGACGAGGTAGGGATTGGCATCCGAGCCGGCGACCCGGTGCTCCAGGCGCCGGGCGGCCTGGCTGCCCGCCGGGACGCGGACCGCGACGGTGCGGTTTTCGTAGCCCCAGCTGGGAAATGTCGGCGCGTGGGCGCCCGGCTGGAAGCGGCGGTAGCCGTTGTAGCTGGGCGCGAAGATGGCGATGCAGTCCGCCATGTTGAGCAGGCAGCCGCCGATGGCGTTTTGCAGCAGCGCGGAGCCCCGCTCGGTGCCGTCATCGAAGATGTTGACGTTGTTCTCGTCCAGCACGCTGCAGTGGATATGCATGCCGTTGCCGGACTCCTCCTCGAAGGGCTTGGGCATGAAGCTGGCGATCAGGCCGTGCTTGGTCGCGACGCCCTTGATTAGCCGCTTCATCATCATGATCTGCTTGGCGGCCAGCACCGGGTTGTCCACGTGCTGCATGTTGATTTCGTACTGGGACGCCGCCGACTCTTTCACCACGCCGTCGAAGGGCAGGTCCTGCACCTCGCAGGCCAGGCGCAGGTCTTCCATCATGCCCTGGTGGTGGTTGAGTACATCGAGCCCGTAGGTATTGCCGCCGACGGGCCCGCCGCCCGCCGGCGTGGGGCAGGTATGCGCCGGCACCGACTCGTCCCAGGTCACCAGGCTGAATTCCAGTTCGGCGGCCACGACCGGTTGCCAACCCGCCGCCTTGAAGCGTGCCAGTACCTGTTTCAGGACGTGGCGCGGATCGCCCATGTAGGGTGAGCCGTCGGCATTGAACATCGACAGCATCACCTGGCCGTGCTGGCCGCCCGCCGCCCAGGGCGTGGGCATCAGTGATCCTTCCACCGGGCGGCAGATACCGTCGGCGTCGCCGGAGGCGAAGACCAGTTCCTCGACGTCGCGGCCCCAGACATCCAGGCTGAGTGCTGTCTTGGGGAGTTTGAGTTCGCCGTCGAAGATTTTGGCGAGTTTGTGGCGTGGCACCCACTTGCCCCGCATCACGCCATTGCAATCGGGGAGCAGGGCCTCGATCGTGGTGATCTCAGGGTGAGCTCGCAGGAACCAATCCGCTTCGAGCGTCATGCTTTCACGTACGTTATAGGTAAGCTGGCACTATCTATTGCCACCCCCGCGACAACAATGCCCTACATGGGGCACGGGCTTATTTTAGCCGCATGTTCGCCGGAGTTTGCGTCTTAACGCGGCGACATGTAGATGGTCAGCGGGTCGTTTCCTCCCGCCTCGCCGAGGCAGGACATGGCGTTCAGGAACAGCGAGAACAGGTCGGTCTGGGAGCTGACATCGAGCTTGCGGTAGATGCTCTTGCGGTGCCTGCGGACGGTTTCCACCGCGATATCCAGGCGCTCCGCCGAGGTGTCGGTGCCGTAGCCTCGCAGCATGAGTTCCAGCACGTCTTTTTCCCGCGGCGACAGCATCGATTCACCGAATGTGCGGAAGGCGAGATCGATCTGGTGATCGATACCCGGCTGGATCAGGTTGGTCGCGGCGAACTCGTTGTGCTCGCTGTGGCTCTTGAGCAGTTCCGATACCGGCTCCGCCAGCAGGTACAGCGACTCGTACTCCTCCTCGGAGAACGGCCCGTCGGCGGGCAGGCGCATCATGCTGAGATTGATGACGTTGCCGCCGTGTAGCTTGGACAGGAAGATCGCCTCGTCGCTGGTGCCGCAGTCGCCGTAGTACTCCCGGTAATAGCGCGAGTCTTTCAGTTTGCCCATGGTCACCCTTGAAAGCCGGTAGATTTTGGCGCGCGGCTGCTGCATGGAGGTCTGGTAGAACGGGTCTTCCTGGTACGGGCCGTCGAGGTACTGGTCGATCTGCGCCGGCACCGCGTGTGCCGGTATCTCGTGGTAGAGAACGCGCGGCGGCAGGTCGCGGTGGTAGAGCCAGATCTGCGGGTAGTCGAACTTCACCTGGCCGCGCACCGCGGCGACCAGTGCCGGGAAGAAGTCGCCGGTGCCGAGGGCAGCAATCGCCTTTGCCAGGTCCTTGTTCCAGGTGCTGAGCCGGTTGATATCTGTCATCGGGACTAAACGCTGCCGTGAAAAGCTTATTGTAGTAATGGCGCGCCGCGATTGTCAGGCGCCGCGCTTGTGAGAACATAGTGCTGAGCGTGCCCGGTCTTGTCAAACCTCCCAGGGCAGTAATATGACGCTTGCACAGCGCGTCTGCGCGGCCTGTGCACCGTTGCTGTGCACCTTGAAGGTGCGCGGCGGGCTGTGCTTTACTGCCTGCGCGAGGGGAGGGCTATGGTATCCAGACCTGCCGTTGAGTCGGCGCTGTACAACGAGGCTGTGCCGATCCAGTTCACGAAGGCGCTGCTGGCGCAGGCGCGGGCCTACGACAGGGATGTGCAGGCGATTCTGCGCGCGGCGCAATTTCCGTTTGATCCGCTGAGCCAGGATGCGCAGACGGTGTTTGTTTCGCGCGAGCAGTACTCGCGCCTGTGCATCGAGCTGATCCGCGAACTCGGGGACGAGTCCGGCGGCGTCATGCCCGACGTGCAGACACCGCTGGGCACCACCCGGCTGATCGCGCTGAGCATGATCAACAGCTCCACGCTGGCCGCGGCGCTGAAACGCTCGATCGAGTTTAACGCCGTGTGCCGCGTGCGCCAGGGCGCGCAGGTCTACAACGAACTGCAGGTCGACAGTCACGACAAGGAAGCCACGCTCACCTACCTGCTCAGCGACGACTCCAGCGAGGTGCAGCACAGTGTGCTGTGCAACCTCGCCATGTGGGTGCGTTTCTGCGGCTGGCTCATCGGCCAGCACATCGATATCACCTCCGCCACCTGCGCGGGGCCGCAGCCGGAATTCCTGGCGGGTATACGGCACTTCTTTCCCTGCCCGGTCGCCTTCGACCAGCCGCTCAACGCCGTCACCTTCAGCTCTCGTCACCTGGAGGCGGAGCTGGTGCGCAGCGAGGATGACCTGCACGAATTCCTCAAACTCGCGCCCTACTACCTGGTGATCGAACCCCAGGCGGCGACCATGAGCATCACCCACCGCATCCGCGAAATCCTGGGCGACGACTTCCGCGAGGAAATGCCGAGCTTCGAGGAACTCACCGGTCTGCTGAACATGTCCGCCCGCACCCTCAGGCGGCGCCTCGAAAAAGAGGGCACCTCCTACCAGCGCATCAAGGACAACGCCCGCCGCGACGCCGCCATCAGCATGCTCAGCCGCGACGGCATGACCGTGAGCCAAGTCGCCGAGATGGTCGGCTTCTCCGATCCCAGCGCCTTCCACCGCTCCTTCAAGAAATGGACCGGCCAAAGCCCCGGCTCCTACCGCTAACAGCAATTAATCGAAGCTAGGAAACCACCGCTTAGCGTGCCCACGCCGGGCGAACCCGTCACCAAGCGTGAAGTGGAGGGCCAACCAACGCCGACGTCCAAATAAACAGAAGCGAAGAAATGCCTCAGCGGCCCGAAGCGCATCCAGCACCTAACGTGATGTGAAGGATCACTGGGGGTAAGCACCCGAACGTTTAGAAGCGAAGAAATGTCTTAGCGAGCCCAGGCCGAGGCGAAACCGAAACCTAACGAGATGTGAAGAGCCATCACGGGTAAACGCCCCAACGAATAGAAGCGAAGAAAAGTCTCAACCGGTTCAAGACGAGGCAAAATCGTGGAGAAAAGCGGAGCGTACACGGAAGTACGTGAGCATTTTCTCCACGATT
>JAWVYG010000097.1:0-7645 GCA_033722815.1 Halioglobus sp. | reverse complement strand
GCCAGTGTTCCGCCTCGGTCTCCGCGAGACGGTTCACGTGCTCGGCAACGATCAATGGGCGGCCATTGACGATGCCCTGTACCTCGAATCGCACGGCGGAGCAGGTGCCCTTTTTCACCGGCATCATGGTGCACTCGAAACTGGCTTGTGCGAAGTGCCGCTCATACACTTCGCGGAACTCTTCGATCTCGACGCCTGTCGCCTCTGCGACCATTTTCAACATGCCTCCCCAGCCCTCCGCCAGCATGCCCGGGATCGACATCAGTGGTTCGGCTTCCGGGGGCTGTCCAAAACCGAAGGCGGCGCCCGTGAAGTCCGGATCGTTGTACGACCCGTAGTCGCAGATCTCCTGCACGCGAATTTCACTCACCTGGTCGGAGATTTGCAGGGCTGCAAGGGGCAGCACATCCCCGGAAAATCCCGGGTCCATGCCATTGATGAACAGTGTGCTGGCGCCCGACCTGCACGCCGCCTCGAGCGGCTCCCTCAACCCGGGCCGTCCATGGGGTGGATAGATGAGATAGATAAGCGCAATGCCCACGACATTGATGCCGTTACCCAGGATTCGCACCATGTCGGCCACCGCCTCGTCGGGCCGCAGCTCGCCGTTAGCGCTGTACACGACGGCGTCCGGTTTGAGGGCCAGCAGCGCGTCCACGTCGTCCGTGGCGATTACGCCGGTAGTAACGTCGAGGCCGGCGATGTCACCCGCATCCTTGCCCTTCTTGGTGTCGCTGTGCGCGTGCAACCCGACGAGTTCCAGGTGCGGGTTCCGCAAGGTCGCCCGCAGGGAGTGATAGCCAACGTTCCCCGTGCCCCAGTGTACTACCCGATAGACCATTGCCTTACTCCGCTGCTGCCCGGTGGATGCCCAGCCGACCCGCTCCCGCTACCACCGGCAGATCGGCGTAGGTGCGAATACCCGGCCCGGCTGCACAAACCGCAGGTATCGCGTTTATGGCGGGTAAGCCCGTGATGGTCATGCCCACCGCGTGGAAATCGCTGCCGTCCATCGCCGCCAGATCCCCCGCCGGCAGGATGTCGATCCTGGAATGGACATGGGGGTCGCCCTGGATATCGATGAGATAGGCATGCTCGATTGACCATCGAGGCTCCAGTTCCTTTGTCATCGCCCATACCTGACAATTCTCGATCAGCGGCACACCGTCGATCACGCCCTCCCAGCGTAACTTTATTCCCGCAACGGTGCCCTGCGCGATGTGCCTGCCTTCGAGGTCCAGGTCTTGCGTGGCGTAAGCGAATTCCGTGGTGCAACGCTTCTCGTCCAGGGATACGCCCAGTATCCGGGCCATCACATCAACACCATCGCCAAATACGCGTGTCTCTTCCAATAACCGCTCTGCGTGCCCCGGGCTGTCAGGCGGCAGGCCCCAGCCCAGGGGGTCCATATTACTGTCACCTGCAAAGAGGCTTACATCGACCGATTCGGTGAGTTTGACATGGTCGATCCGGTGACTTATCCCCGTGAGTACGCAGGCGAGGTAGTTGATGTAGCCGGGGTTCATCCCCGTACCGAAAATTGTGGCGTTCCCCTTGCGCCCGGCTGCCTCGATACGCTCGATTGCGTCGGGAACGCCCCCCGGTTGTTTCGTGCTGATATTCCAGCCTGTCAGGAACATCGAGGTGGTAACGATGTTGATGCCGGCCTCGAGAATCCTGGTTATTTCATCCACGTCGGGATGTAGCGGGCTGTAGCTGATGCAATCGGGTCGCAGGGCAAGCAGGGCATCGACGTCCCCGGTAGCGCGAACGCCGAGCGGCGGCAGGCCGACAAGCTCGCCTGCGTCCCGGCCGACTTTCTCCGCACTGAAGGCATACATGCCAACCAGTTCCAAGTCGGAATGATCGACGATGGCCCGCACGCACTGGCGCGCCACGCCCCCACTTGTCCACTGTACGACCTTCAGTGTCATCCGGTAATCCTCGTTCAGGCGTAGACCAGTTGATCGTTAATCGATTCTGTATCCGGCATATATCTTCGAAACAAAGTCGCCAAAAATCAACGAATTGTTGGTCCGTAGGGGGGGCGACGTCGGTGTGGCCATGCCGCGTTGGTAATGTACACATTTTGGATAAGGGTTTGTCCGGTGTGGATTCACCCCGCGTGCAGCGATGTGTCAATCTTCCAGCTGAATTTCCACCAGGATCAGCTGTTCCGCAACGGCGTCCAGGCTTGACTCCACAACCTTCCCACCGGCATCCAGTTGCAGGCCGTATACCCTGGCGTCCCTGGGCAGGGCGTGGATGAAACGGCGCACGCCCTCGCGCAATGCCTCGCCATCGCCCTCCAGCAGTGTGGCGGTACCGGGGTAGCGTTGCCGCGCTATCTCCATCTCTACCCGGATATCTTCGCCGCGGAAGTTCAGCCACCAGCGGGTGTTGTGGTTGGACAGCAGGCGGACCACGTTGCCCTCGCGGGTGTAGCTCAGTGGTGTACTGAGCTTGCGGCCGCTTTTGCGCCCGGTGAAGTGGACGATGCCGATGTTGTGGCTGGTGATACCGTGCAGCGGCGAGCGCAGCAGGCTGCGCATCACCGGGTTGAGGAAGTAGCGGTAGAAGTTGTTGCCTGAACTCATATTGCCGCCCCGGGTTTGCTTGCCTGTGAAAGCACGCAGTCTATACCCGTTGGGCGTGACTTCCCACGGTTTCGTTGCCACCACGACCCCGGGCGCAGATCGTCAGTCGGTATCCTGCATGGCCGGGTGCAGTCGCAGTGGCGCCGTTTCATCACCCGGTTCCACCGGGGTGTCCTCCTGCAGTTGCATCACGGTTCTCGCGAGATTCTCGAAATTGCTTAGCTGCGTGTCTCTCTCGTCGAGGTCCAGCATGGGTAGCCCAAACAGCGTCCGCCGGGATGTGTCCTTTCCGTTCGATCCGGTTTTGGACATGGTCATACTCCTTTGTCGTTGCATTGATTGGATAGGCACTCAGTACATTCTTACCTCGATGCCGGTAGCCAGTTCGTTCAATCGGTGCTGCAGCAGGCTGAGCGATACCTCGTCTATCGCGTCGACTGCCTGGTAGCCCATGCCGGGCGCACCCCCGATATAGAAGTTGAGACCGCCGACCTCTCTCGCTGCAGATAACTGCGGACCGAGATCGATGGTTTCGAGGTAGTCATACGCCCGTGCGGTAGGGGAATCCCGGGCGAACCACCACTCTTCAACCGCAAAGCGGTCCATGTCTTCATCCAGGTCCACCGCTACCTGTTCATCGGTACACAGCCACTCTTCCCGCCACCATTTCTCCGGATCGCCCTGTCCGTAGGCGTGACAAAACTCGCGGATGGTCATCGAATCCGGAGGACCTTTCTCCGGGCTGCCGAGGTTGAGCTGGTAACCTTCCTGGGCACAATCGGCCCAGGCGTAAAGCACTTCCTCCGGCTGTTTCGGGGCGATCAGCAGCGGCTCACCGTGATTCTCAAGGAAGCTGTGGGCGCGTTCGAAGAACGACGGCAGGATCAAGCCCGCCGCGGTACCGAGCAGGAATTGTCGACGAGTAACAGACATAAAAATCTCCAATGCGTTGTGGTTGGGAGCGCATCGGAGCATGACACTGAGTGGAGTCCCGCTTGGTTGCCGGTCGGCCACATCCTCTTGCGAGTTACCACCTTGCCCGGGAGGCAGGTTGGCGGAGCGTCAGCTCACTCTTGATGCTTGGTGCCAGTATAGCTTCGCCGGGCTTGAGATCAACGGGTCATGGCTGGATATGTCGCCTGATCGCGCACATACGCAACAGCCCTGGGACCACTGGCTGTCACTCGATCCCCGCGCGGGTCAGCCCTCACCCATGCTGCTCGGAGGAACCCCGGCATCACCCGGGGTTCTGCGTTGCGATCAACGGCTCAGGCCGGGGGCTCTCCGTCGACCCACCTCGCGTCGATGGCCTCGGCGGCCCGGCGGATGGCCGCGAGCACCGGCGGAATGTCTTCGGCAGTGCTGGAGCGCACCACTAACGCGGCGCCGATTTCTCCCTGGCGGAAGAAGGGGTAAGAGCCGATAGAGACCTCGGGGTGCGCGTCCTGGATCGCTGCGAGGCGTTCTGCCATTTCACTCTCTGGCGCGAATACGGTGACCGCGTCGGACAGCATGGGCTCGGCTCCCGCCAGTTCACCGCGTAGCCCCTCAAGCATGCCGCGCATAATCCCGGGGATGCCTGCCAGCATGAACACATTGTCTTTGCGCACGCCCGGGGCGCCGCTGATGGGGTTCTTCACGAGGCCTCCGCCGTCCGGTACCCGCGCCATGCGCTTGCGCGCCTCCGTCAACTGCCCGGGTTCGTAGTGCCCGGCCAGCATCTGCAGTGCCTCTTCGTTGTAGACCACCTCTACGTCAAATGCGCCGGCAACGGCGTCGACCGTGATGTCGTCGTGGGTCGGGCCTATGCCGCCGGTGGTGAAACAGTAGTCACAGCGCTGGCGAAGCGCATTCACCGCTTCAATGATGGCCGGGCGGTCGTCGCCAATGATTCGCACCTCCTTCAGGACGACGCCTTCCTCGTTCAGCCAGTTTGCCAGGTAGGCGATATTGGCGTCCTGGGTGCGCCCCGAGAGGATCTCGTCGCCGATCACGACGAGTCCCGCGGAAACTGTTCTCGATGGGGTCACGCTCTCATCCCTCCAACCTGCGATTCACGGCCCGGCCCTGCGGTAGCAGCGCGCCGGTCGGGCGGCGCTAGTTCGCAAAAATCTGCTCGAAGAACGCCTGGGTTCGCTTCCAGGAATCGCTGTCAGCTTCCTTGTCGTAGGCAAGGGGCAGGCCAAACTCCTCGCCCTTCCTGTCGGCGCCGGGGTTGGTAAACCCGTGCAAGGCACCAGGATAATTGACGAACTCGTACTCGGCACCTGCCGCATCCATCTCGCTCTTGAAAGCCTTAATCTGCTCGGCGGTCACCAGCGGGTCGTCGGCGCCATTGAATACCAGTACACGAGTTTTCACTTCGCCGGGTTTGGCCGGCGCGCTGGTGGCCAGGGAGCCGTGGTAGCTGACCACGCCATCGATATCGGTTCCCAGCCGCGCCATGTTGATCACCACGCCACCCCCGAAGCAGTAACCGATGGCTGCGATTTTGTCATTCGCGACCATCGGCTGCTCACGCAGGGCGGTGAGGGCGGCTTCGAAGCGGGCCCTGGCCAGTGGTAGATTGCCCCCGACGGCGCCGGCGAATTTACCCGCATCATCCGGGTGTTCGGCCGTCTGGCCATCGCCGTACATGTCGACGGCCAGCGCGGTGTAGCCCAGTTCCGCCAACATGCGGGCGCGTTCGCGCGGGTAGTCGTTCTGTCCCCACCATTCATGTACCACCAGGATCCCCGGGCGCGCCTCTTTCGATGTGTTGTCGTAGGCGAGCATCCCGCGCATCTCGGTGTCGCCATGGCGGTACTTGAGTTCTTCCGTGACGACCTCGGCAAACAGTGGCTGACACAGGCCCAGTGAGATAACGGCGGCAAAAATGCGCATGGTTTTCATAGTATGCTCCTCGATAATGACGGCAGGTTCCTGGCAATGTACGCGCAACGCGTGAATCGGCTCAAGTATGCGCGACTTCGATGACGGCCGCGAAGGATTTTACGCCTGGATGCGCTTCGGTACCGCGGCATCCTCCCCGGCTCCAGGGTGTCTGGATTAACGGGCAGGCGCATCGCCCAGCAGGTGTCGCTGGAAGAACAACACCGTCGCCTGCTGGTAGACATCGCGGTTTTCCTTCTTGCGGTAGCCGTGCCCCTCGTTGAGCGCGTTCATGTACCACACCGGCTGGCCCTGGGCGCGCATGGCCGCCACGATCTGCTCGGCCTCGGTGACAGGCACGCGTGGGTCATTCTGTCCCTGGACGACGAACAGGGGCACGTGGATACGCTCCACCTGGTTGAGCGGGCTGATGGCCTCCAGGTGCGCGCGCATGTCCGGGTCGCGCTCGTCGCCGTACTCGGCCCGGCGCGCGTCCCGGCGGTAGTCCTGTGTATTCTCCAGGAACGTCACGAAATTGCTGATGCCCACCACGTTCACCGCGGCACGCAGCCGGTCGCTGTAGTGCACGCCTGCGGCCAGCACCATGTAGCCGCCGTAGCTCCCCCCGATCACCGCCACACGCCCCGCGTCGAGGCCAGGCTGTTTGGCAATCCAGTCCAGCAGCGCGCCTATGTCCTTGACCGAATCCTCGCGCTTGAGGCCGTTGTCCAGGCCCATGTAGTGCTTGCCGTAGCCGCTCGACCCGCGCACGTTGGGGACCAGCACGGCGGCGCCCAGCGTCCGCAGCCACATCTGGTAGGTACTGGAGAAGTACGGCCGGGCCTGCGCTTCCGGCCCGCCATGGATCGATATGATTACGGAGTGAGGGCCGTCACCCGGCGGCCTGTAGAGCCACGCGGGAATGGTATCCGGTCCGCCCTTGCCGGTATCAAAGGTCGGGTAGGTGACGAGTTCAGGCTCTATGAATGTACCGCTGTCCAGGCCGCCCACCTCGCTGAAAGTCCAGCGGACCAGGTCGCCATGACGCGTGGGATCGCGCCTGAGCTCCAGCAGGAACGTGTCCGAGGGCGTCTGCGGCGTGTTCAGTGTCATGGCGAGTTGCCGGCCGTCAGGGCTGAATCCCAGGTTGCCGATGACACCGAGCGGCAGGTTGTCGACCGCGCGATACTGCCGCTTGACGGCATCCAGCAGGTAGAGCCGGGAGAACCCGTTCTCGTTGACGACGAAAGCCGCCCGTTTGCGATCCTCGCTCGTGGCCGCGTTCTCGACGTGCCAGGGGATGGAACCGGTCACGATCTCGGGCGTCGCGCCCGGTTCCAGGGACTGCCACGCCAGTTGCTGGAAGTCGCCGTTCACATCGGTGGTGTACCAGAAGCCGGCGTCCTGCGCAGCGAAACCCAGTGGGAAATTGCTGCTGGGATTGTCGGTGTCGCCCGCGAGCAGGCGCGTCTCGCCGGTCGCCAGTTCCAGCAGGTGAATGCGGGAATCGGCGTTGCCGACATAGTTGTGGATCAGCAGGTACTTGCCATCTGCCGAGAAGTCGGCGGGCAGCCAGTAGGTACCATCCGGAGATTCCAGCACCATGCGCGCCGAATCGGGCTGGTCCGCGCGCATCACCCAGACATCGTTGGACGACCCATTGCGGCGGGTGCTGCGAAACGCGAGGTGGTTGCCGTCCCGGCTCCAGACGATAGCATCGTTCTGTGACTCGCCGTCGCTGACCATGCGGACATCGGCGCCCTCGGCCGGGTCCATCAGGTAGATCTGGGTGAACTCGCTGCCGCCGGTATCCATGGTGATTGCCAGCGTGCTGCTACCGGGCTGGCGCGTGACGTCCCCGATGGGCTCGGCAAAAAATGTCAGCTGGTTGCGGGCGCCGCCCGGCTGGGCCACCTGGTGCAACTGGGCGACGTCTCCGAACCGGGTGGTGATATAGATGCCGCTGGAATCGGCAGTCCAGGCGCTGAAGCCTGCAGAGCGAACATTCTGGTAGCGGTTGAGGTCACTGACGACCTGGTCCGGGATGGCGGGTACGTCCTCCATCACCAACTGGCCATTGTTGGCGGTCGTGCGGATTACCTCCGCGTGGACGGCGGGCAACAGTGCCAGCAGGGCGATGCCGGCGAGCAGCGATCTGGTCACGAAGCGCTCCACAG
>JAWVYG010000096.1:0-7665 GCA_033722815.1 Halioglobus sp. | reverse complement strand
GCAGTCGGCGAGGTGCTGCAGCAGCGTATCCACCTGCCGCTCGCTGTGGGCGGCGCTGAGGGTGATGCGCAGGCGCGCGGTACCCTCGGGCACCGTCGGTGGCCGGATAGCGCCGATGAGCACGCCGCGTTCCGCCAGCCGCTCGCTGAGGGCCACCGCGGCATCCGCGGCGCCGACCAGCAGCGGCTGGATCGCGCTGGCCGAGGGCATGAGGGGCAGATCCAGCTGGGCCGCGCCGCGGCGAAAGCGCGCGATGAGCTCGCGCAGGTGGTCGCGACGCCAGGCTTCCTCGCGCAGCAGCGCCAGCGACTCCAGGGTCGCCGCGGCCACCGCAGGCGGGATAGCGGTCGTGTAGATGTAGTTGCGCGCCTGCTGGATCAGCGCCTCCACCAGCAGCTCGGAGCCGGCGACAAACGCACCCGCCGTGCCCAGCGCCTTGCCCAGCGTGGCCATCAGCACCGGTACGCTGTCCTGCCCCAGTTGCGCCGCCTCGAGGCTCCCGGCGCCAGTTGCGCCGAGTACGCCGAAACCGTGGGCGTCGTCGACCATCAGCCAGGCGTCGTGCCCGGCGCACAGTTGCGCCAGCGCGCCCAGCGGCGCGGAGTCGCCGTCCATGCTGAACACCCCGTCCACCACGACCAGGCGCGCCGCCGCAGCGCCGCGCGACAGCTTGCGCGCCAGGGCGTCGACGTCGTTGTGCGCGAAGCGGCGGAAGCGGGCGCCGCTGA
Organism: Halioglobus sp.; assembly: GCA_033722815.1. Taxonomy (GTDB): domain Bacteria; phylum Pseudomonadota; class Gammaproteobacteria; order Pseudomonadales; family Halieaceae; genus Marimicrobium. Next base: position 6,937 of record JAWVYG010000096.1, on the reverse strand, counting down.
ACAACCCGCCGTCCAGCAGGGAGGCGTGGTTGAGGCGGTCCTCGAATACCTCGTCTCCGCGGCGCAGCAGCGTGGTCAGCACGCCGGTATTGGCCATGTAGCCGCTGCTGAACAACAGGGCACGGCTGCGACCGGTGAAGTCGGCCAGCGCCTCCTCCAGCTCGTGGTGAGGGGCGAGGTGACCGCAGACGAGGTGGGAGGCGCCGCTGCCCACACCATACTGCGCGGCGGCGGTACGCAAGCGCTCAATCACCCTCGGATGGGCGGCCAGGCCCAGGTAGTCATTGCTACAGAAGTTGAGTAAGCGCTTACCTTCTACCTCGACCCGGGGCCCCTGGGCGGACGCCAGCGTGGCGCGCGAACGGTACAGGCCGCGCTCGGTGCGCTGCGCCAGGATCGATGTCAGGCGGTCGCTGAACTCCCCCATGGCAGGGTCACGCGCGCGGGCGGCTCAGCGCGCCGCGTCGTAGAACTGCGGGTTGGGGTCCTCGGGCTCGCGGCAGACCTCGCGCGCCTCGGGCCGGATGCCAAGCCGCCGGAACAGCGCCATGTCGTCGTTCGATTCGGGGTTGGGCGTGGTGAGCAGCTTCTCACCGTAGAAGATCGAATTGGCGCCGGCGAAGTAGGCCAGCGCGTGCATCTGCTCGTTCATTTCCTCACGCCCGGCCGACAGGCGTACGTGGGAGGCGGGCATCAGGATGCGCGCCACCGCGATGGTGCGAATGAAGTCGAAGGGATCCATGTCCTCCTGGTCCTGCAGCGGGGTGCCCTCGACCCGCACCAGCATATTGATGGGTACGCTCTCGGGGTGCTGCGGCAGGTTGGCCAGCTGCTGCAGCAGCCCGGCGCGGTCCGCGGTCTGTTCGCCCATGCCGACGATGCCGCCGCTGCAGATTTTCATGCCCGCGTTGCGCACGTAGTCGAGGGTCTCGAGCCGGTCCTGGTAGGTGCGGGTGGTGATGATATCGCCGTAGAACTCCGGCGAGGTATCGAGGTTGTGGTTGTAGTAATCCAGGCCGGCCTCGGCCAGCTCCCCCGCCTGCTTCTCACTCAGCATCCCCAGGGTCATGCAGCTCTCCAGCCCGAGCTCCCGCACGCCCTTGACCATGGCCAGGACCTTGGGCATGTCCCGGTCCTTGGGCGAGCGCCAGGCCGCCCCCATGCAGAAACGGGTCGCGCCGCTGGCAGCGGCCGCCCGGGCCTGCTCCAGCACCGCCTCCACCTCCATCAGCGCCTCGGGCTCCAGGCCGGTGTCGAAGCGGGTGCTCTGGGGGCAGTACGCGCAGTCCTCGGGGCAGGCGCCGGTTTTGATGGAAAGCAGCGTGCTCACCTGGACCTCGTTCGGGTCAAAATAACGCCGGTGCAGGCTGTGGGCCTCGAACAGCAGGTCGTTGAAAGGCAGTGCGAACAGCGCCTCCACCTCGTCGCGGGACCAGTCGTGGCGCAGCTCACCCGCCGCCGGCGGCGCGGATTCTGCAACGGATGTCAGGGAAGTGGGGGATGACATGGCAATCGGACCAGGGGGAATGGGAATGCCGGTATGATACGTTGGCGCCCGCACCTGTCAACCAGCGGAAGTCCGCATGGTTAACAAGTTCGCAGCTTTACTGCTGGACGGCCTGTTTCCACGCTATTGTGCGTTGTGCCGCCTGCCGAGCGACACGGACCTGCCCCTGTGCGGCGGCTGCGCGGCGGATCTCACCGGCAACCTGCACGCCTGTACACGCTGCGCCCTGCCGTTACCCGCCCCCACCCTGGCCGGGAGCAGTCGTACCTGCGGCACCTGCCTGGCGAGTCCGCCACCCTACACGCGCGCGGTGGCACCCTGGCGGTACGACGCCTGCCTCGCCTACCTGATCGGGCGCTGGAAGTTCCACCGGGAGCAATACCTCACGGGCCTCATGGCCCACCTCTGGCTGCAGGGCGCGGCGGGTGCCGAGTCCGCCGACCTCGTGGTGCCCGTGCCCCTGCACTGGCGGCGGCGCTGGCAGCGCGGCTTCAACCAGTCGGAACTGCTGGCGCGACAACTGCTGCGCGCCCGCCCGCGGCTGGGTGAACTGGCACCGCACCTGGTGCGCCGCAACCGGGCGACACCGCCACAGTCCGGCATCGGCGCAGGCCCGCGGCGCGCGAACCTGGCCGGGGCCTTTACCGTTTGCGGACCCTGTGACAACCTGCACATTGCGCTTGTGGACGACGTGCTGACGACCGGTGCCACCGTTGCCGCACTGGCGCAGGCGCTGCGCCGTGCCGGGGCCGCACGCGTCGACGTATGGTGCGTGGCCCGCACGCCTGCGCCCGGCAGTTGAACAGGTGGTCCCTTGCGAATTGGCTTGATATTCATGTTGGCGCTGCTGGCGGCCGCGATCGCTCGGGCCGACAGCCTGCGCGTGGCCGTGGCCGCCAATTTCAAGCCCACCCTCGAAGCCATCAACGAACAATTCACCGCGGCAAGCGGCGTGCGCGTCACGCTGAGCAGCGCCTCCACCGGGGTCCTGGCCAGCCAGGTGCTGCACGGCGCGCCCTTCGACCTGTTCTTCGCAGCGGACGTGCAGAGCCCTGCGCGGCTGGCCGCACAGGCGAACGCCACGCCCTTCTGCTATGCACGGGGCAGGCTGGTGCTGGCGGGCGGCACACTGGCAGACCTGCGGCGCCCGCAGCTGACGCTGGCAATTGCCAACCCCGCCACGGCGCCCTACGGCCGCGCCGCCGCACAGGTCCTGGCGCGTGCGGATGTCGCCGCCAGCGGCTTCGACAGCGGGGAGAGAGCGCCGGTGCGCGGCGCCAGCGTGGCGCAGGCCTACCAGTTCTGGCACAGCGGCGCCGTGGATCTCGCCCTGCTGCCACTGTCGATGGCGCCGGATGGCGCCATTGTCATACCCGCGCACTGGCATGCGCCGATCGAGCAGCACGCAATCGTGCTGCGCCCCTCGGCGCAGGTCCGTCGCTACCTCAATTGGATCAGAAGTGATACGGTGCGCTCACTGATCCGCGAGGCCGGCTACGAACCTTGTCCCTGAACGACGCCGAGCTTGAGGCGATCTACCTGACGATCGCACTGGCATCCACCACCACTGTCATCCTGCTGCTGGTCGGCACGCCGCTGGCCTGGTGGCTCGCGCACCGCCGCGGGTCGCTGCCGGCGGTCATCGAAGCGGTCGTCGCGCTGCCGCTCATCCTGCCGCCGACAGTGCTGGGCTTCTACCTGTTACTGCTGTTCGCGCCCGACACCGCCCTGGGACGCGGGTGGGAAGCCCTCACCGGCACGCGGCTGGCGTTCAGTTTCAGCGCGCTGGTCATCGGCTCGGTTCTGTACTCCCTGCCGTTCGTGGTACAGCCGCTGCAGTCCGCCTTCGCACGCGTTCCAGCCGGCCTGATGCAGGCGGCCGCCACACTCGGCGCCGGACCACTGGACCAGTTCCGCAGCGTGGTGCTGCCGCTGTGCGGGCGCAGCTTCCTGGTCGCGGCGAGCCTGGGATTTGCCCACACCGTCGGCGAATTCGGCGTGGTGCTGATGATCGGCGGCAACATACCGGGTGAGACCCAGGTGCTGTCGATCGCGCTGTACGATTACGTCGAGTCGCTGCAGTTCGACCAGGCCCACCGGATGGCCGGCGCACTGGTGCTGTTTTCCCTGCTACTGCTGTTCTTCCTTTACCGCAGCGACGGCAGGCACAACTGGCGCATCGACTCGTGAGCTCGCTGGCACTGCGCATCGACTACGCGCCGGGGAATGACTTTCGCCTGCGCGTGGACTGTGAACTTCCCGCCGACGGCGTGACCGCGATATACGGCGCCAGCGGCAGCGGCAAGTCCACGCTGCTCGACTGTATCGCCGGCCTGCGCCGCCCGGCCGACAACGGACTCATACGACTGGGCGAGGAGACCTGGTCGAAGGGCGCAGAGCAGCTGCCGGCGTGGCAGCGCGGCGCCGGCTACGTGTTCAACGAGGGCCACCTGTTTCCGCACCTGAGTGTGCTGGGCAACCTGCGCTACGCGCAAAAACGCAGCCGCCGTGCGGCGTTTGACCTGGATGCGGTGGCCACATGGCTGGAGATTTCCGATCTTCTCGCGCGCAGGCCGCAGACCCTGTCCGCGGGGCAGCGGCAGCGGGTAGCGATCGCGCGCGCACTGATGTCGTCGCCGCGGTTGCTGCTGCTGGATGAACCGTTCGCCAACCTGGACGCGCTGGCCACCCGCCACTGCCTGGGCCTGCTGCAGAGACTGTCACGGGAGACCGACCTGCCGATGCTGTTCGTCAGCCACGATATCGAGGAGGTCAGCGAACTGGCGGACTACCTGGTGCTGCTGGACAGCGGGCGGGTCGACACACACGGACCACTGCTGGAACTGTGTGGGAGGCTGGACAACCGCCTGGCGCGGGAGGAAAAAGCGGCCGCGATCGTACAGGGCACCATCGCCAGGCACGACGGCGAGTATGGCCTGACCGAACTCGCCGTCGAAGACGAGTTGATGGTCGTGCCTTCCATCGCGCAAGACATCGGCTCCACACAGCGCCTGCGTATCCCGGCCAGGGATGTCAGCATCTGCCTGCAGCGCCCCGGCGACAGCAGCATCCTGAACATCATTCCGGTGCAGATTGCGCAGATCGACGGCGGTACGGACGCGCGCGTCATGCTGCGCCTGGCGCTGGGCTCGCAACACCTGCTGGCGCGCCTGACACGCAGGTCAGCCGACGCGCTGCGGCTCAAGGTCGGCGACAGGGTATTCGCGCAGGTCAAGACCGCCGCGCTGCTGTCGACGCGGGCGGACGGTCCATGAGCAGTCATCCCTACGAGCGACTGCAGCCGGACCTGGTGATCGACGCGGTCGAGTCGCTGGGCTACCGCAGCGATGCGCGGCTACTGGCGTTGAACAGCTACGAAAACCGCGTCTACCAGGTGGGCATGGAGGACGCCGAGCCGCTGATCGCCAAGTTCTACCGCCCCGGGCGCTGGAGCGACGCGCAGATCGAGGAGGAACACGCCTTCGCGCTGGAATTGCTGCAGGCGGACATTTCCGTTGTCGCCCCGCTGGTCGACGGCAGCGGCAACAGCCTGCACCGCTTCGACGGCTTCCGCTTCGCGCTGTTTCCACGGCGCGGCGGCTATCCCCCTGAGCTGGACAACTTCGACAACCTGCTGGTCCTGGGCAGGACGCTGGGTCGCATACACACGGTGGGGCGCAGCGCGAAATTCTCTTCCCGCAGGCAGATGTCGGTACAGGACATGATCGGCGACAGCCGCCGCTTCCTGCTCGACAATTTCATCCCAAAGGACCTTGTCGAGGCCTACGACTCGCTGTCGGCGGACCTCGAAAAGAGCGCCGACGCACTGTTTGCAGAGGTGACGGAAGAGGACATGCAGCGCATCCACGGCGACTGCCACGTCGGCAATATACTGTGGCGCGACGACACGGCGCACTTCGTCGACCTGGACGACTGCTGCACGGCGCCGGCAATCCAGGACCTGTGGATGTTCCTCAGCGGGGAACGGCATGAGCGCCAGCTGCAGCTGGCGGAGCTGGTCGAGGGCTACTCGGAATTCTGCGACTTTCACCCGCGCCAGCTGCGCTGGGTGGAGGTGCTGCGCACCATGCGCCTGGTGCACTACGCCGCGTGGCTGGCGCGGCGCTGGGAGGACCCGGCTTTCCCGCGCAGCTTTACCTGGTTCAACACCGACAGGTACTGGGCGGACCACATTCTCGAGTTGCGCGAGCAACTCGCGGCATTGCAGGAAGAGCCGCTCGAGCTATTGTGAAAGGTAATGGCCGCTCTAGAGGCTCTCGCGCGAGCGGGGATAGAGGACCGACCAAAGCCAGCGCCAGAAGCTGTTGTCCTTGAGCACTTCGCGATCCACCGCATCGAAAAATACTTCCAGTCCGGCGGGATCGCTGTAGTAATCCATGCGCGTGTGGAACTCCCGCTCCGGGTCGAGCTCCTTCACCACCTTCGCGGGGCTGCCGGCGACCACGACATTGGCCGGCACGTCGCGCGTGACGACCGCCCGCGCGGCGACCACGCTGTTGTCGCCGATGCTCACGCCCTTGAGCACCGTCGAGCCGTCGCCGAGCCAGACATTGCGGCCGATATGCACCGGCTGCGGTTCGTCCCGCTCGACGCGGTCATAGATGGTATGCCAGTCGGAATCGGTTATGTAGGCGCCGTTGGCCAGCATGACGCCGTCGCCCAGCACGACCTCGTCACTGGCGCTGATGCGCGATCCGGGACTCATCAGGCAGGCGTCGCCGATCTCGATGCGCCCCTCTCCCGGCTCGCGACCCCAGACACCGAGCTCGACGCGGTTACCGGGTTCGCCGATACCGGTGAAGCTGTGACCGATACGAATGTTGTTGCCGGAGATGCTGACATACCACGGCTTCATGATGTTGTGGTAGGGCCCGAGGTATTCACACTCGGGCGCCAGGAAGTACCCGGTGTACCAGCGCCGGAAGCCCAGGTAGCACTTCTTGACCCAGTAGGGCCGCAGGTCATCGCGCATGAAACCGCCTTCACCTTGCAGTAGATACGCCCATTATGCAGCGCTATGATCTCGTGGGCACTGAGCAGCGTCAAAAATGAACGGGAAAAGTGACAGCACAAACCGGCCACCGGGCAACGGCGGCGCTTCACGGCAGGTTTCCTCCAACCAGTCCCACCTGCACCCGCGGCTCGGCAGGACCGTCACCCGCCATCTGGGCTCCACCTACCGCGCCGCCATCGGCGACCACAACCGCGAGGCCTATGCACAGCTGCGCGAGCGACTCGACGCCTGCGGCAGACCCCTGGTACTGGACTCGTTCTGCGGCACCGGGCACAGCACGCGGGCGTTGTCCGCCCGCCACGGTGACTGCCTGGTCGTCGGCATCGACAAGTCCGCTGCGCGCCTGGCGAAGCACCCCGCACAGCCCACGGACGGCTACCTGCTGCTGCGGGCCG
>JAWVYG010000095.1:0-7775 GCA_033722815.1 Halioglobus sp. | reverse complement strand
GGCGCACCGGCCTCCGCACTGAACATCAGGTTGCCCTCGCTATCGCGAGTTCCGGAAAGGCCGAAGGCCCGGAAGAACCGCCAGGCCTTCTCGGAGTCGGGGCCGGCGAACTCGATGACGGCGAGGTCGTGAACCTTGACCGCCGGATCTGTTGCCCGCGGGACCGGGATATAGGGCTGGCCGGAGTCCGGGTGTACGCCAGGGTCGCTCATGTCTTGATCCTTAAACTTGCTATTTGACGAAAATAGTATTTGTATTTTTGTCATATTGCAAGTATTATTTACCGGACCTGATCGAGGAGCCTCTCCATGCCATCGTCGACTTCCGCCCCCGCCGAGCGCCGGCGCCAGCAGCGCGCGGTGGCAACGCGCAACGCCCTACTCGATACGGCCACAGCGGCTTTCAGCCAGGTGGGTTACGACGGGATTTCCGTGCGCCAGCTGGAGGAGCGGTCGGGGGTGAAGCGGGGCCTGGTCGCCTACCACTTCGGCGACAAGGAGCAGCTCTGGCGCGACGCCGTGGATCGGCTGTTCCAGGCGCTGGCGGAGGAATTTCTCGATCGCGTTGCGGCCCTGGCCGATGTCGCGCCGCTGGAAGCGGCCCGGGGCGTCGTCCGCGCTTTTGTGCGCTACAGTGCAGCCCACCCGGCACTCAACCGGCTCATGATGCAGGAGTCCGTGGTTGCGTCCTGGCGCGTCGACTACATCGTGGATGCGCACATTCGTCCGCTGCTGGACGCCCTGGCCGCCACGATGCCCGAGGCCGCCGACCTGGTGTGGGGCCAGTCCGATCCCCATCGCTACTACCTGCTGAGCGGAGCGAGCGCCTTCGTGTTCACGGCGGAACAGGAGTGCCTGCGCCTGTTCGATTGCTCCCCGCGCGACGCGGATTTCGTTGAGCGCCACGCGGAGATGGTCGTCGGGTTGCTGTTGCCGCCGACAGCCGAATAAGGTAAGCGGTGAAACGGCGTCATTGCGCGGCCGCCTGGTCGCCGCCTGCAATGGCACGTACGAAACGGGCGAATCGCTTAGCGCCGGTGATGGTCGAGCCGATGATCAAGAGCACCATGGCAGGCATGGCAATTTCCGCATACCCTCGCACTCGCCGCTCTGTCCAACCACGCCTGCGAACTCGAATCTTGCACGCCCCACCCGGTCCCACTTGCCACCGGCGCTCTGCGTAGTCGGGCTGCCCCGTGCCGCTACCCCAGCTCGCGCCGGAACGGCGGCAGCGAATCCAGGATGGCGCTGCCGTAGCGCTTGGTAAGTATGCGCCGGTCGAGCAGCGTGACGCGCCCGGTATCTTCCTCTGTGCGCAACAGGCGGCCGCTGGCCTGCACCAGCCGCAGGGCCGCGTCGGGCACGCTGATCTCCATGAAGGCGTTGCGCCCCTGGGCCTCGACCCACTCGGCCAGCGCCGCCTCCAGCGGACTGTCCGGTACGGCGAACGGAATCTTGGCGATAACCACGTGCCGGCAGTAGTCGCCGGGCAGGTCCACGCCCTCGGCGAAACTGGCCAGCCCGAAAATGATGCTGCCGTTGCCGGCATCCACCGCCTCGCGGTGGCGGCGCAGTATCTCCTGCTTGCTATAGTCCCCCTGCATCAGGATGCCGCCGGCGAACTCGCCGCTGAGCCCGTTGTAGACATCGAGCATCTGCCGCCGCGACGAGAACAGCACCAGGCTGCCCTCCTCACGCGAGAGTACCTGCGGCAGCTGTTCGATCAGCGCCGCGGTGTGCGCCTGCGCGTCGCCGGGATCACAGTCCATCGGCGGCACGATGAAGCGCGCGTTATCGTAGCGGAAGGGGCTGGCGACCACCTTGTAGTTCGCCTCGCGCGGCGCGCCCGAGTGCAGTATGAAGCGCTCGAAGGAACCCAGCGCGGTGATGGTCGCACTGGTCACCACCACACCCGCGGCGCGGCTCCACAGGCAGTCCTGTAAAATGTCCTCGGCCAGCACCGGGCTGCTGCGCAGGTCGAAGCCGAACTGCCCGCCGCTGTTGAGCAGCGTGATCCAGCGCGCCATGGGCGGCGTCTGCTCGATATCGCCCGCGGCGTAGTCGCGCCACAGCGCCAGCGCGCCCTCGGCGCGGCCCTCCATCGCGCCGATATTGAGGTGCCAGGTCTCCAGCGCGGCCTGGTCCGCGCCGGAGAACTCGTCCTCCAGCGCCTCCTCCACCAGCTTCAGCAGCTGCGACAGGTGGCTGACCAGCTTCTCGAACAGGACGCCGAGGGTCGTGGCGACCGCGACCAGGTCACCCGGCACAAGGCCGTGGGGGAAACGCAGCTGCTGGTCGTCGCGGCGCTCGTCGAATTCCACGTCGTCGAACAGCGCGGCGACGGTCTGCTCCGCCACCTGCAGCGCGGCGACGGTCTCCTCCATCAGCGGCGCCAGGCCCTGCAGGTGACGCTCGGCCCCCGCGACGTCCACCAGCTGTGCGGCCGCCTGCGCGAGGGATTTCTGGCTGTCCTGCAGCCACGCCGCGGTCGTGTGCAGGCGACAGAAACTGGAGAAGTGCGACAGCGCCTTGTCCGGCAGGTGGTGCCCCTCGTCGAAGATGTAGATGCTGTCTTCCGGCGCGGACAGGATGGCGCCGCCACCCAGCGCAAGGTCCGACAGGACGAGGTCGTGGTTGGTGACGATGATGTCCGCGTTCTGCAGCGCGTCGCGGGCGCGGAAGAAACTGCACTGGCTGATGTTGGGGCAGCGCCGGCCCGAACACTGGTTGTGGTCGGTGGTCACGCCGTACCAGACCTGCTCCGGGATCGTATCGGGCCAGTTGTCCCTGTCGCCGTCCCACTCGCCGCGCCCCAGCGCCTCCAGCAGCGAATGGTAGAGCGGCGCCGCGTCGGCATCCTCCGGTGCGGCCAGGTCCTCGGGGTACAGCGACAGCAGCCCGGAGTCCGCATCGCCCTGGGCGATCAGCCGGTCCAGTTTCGACAGGCACACGTAGCGGCGGCGGCCCTTGGCCAGGGCATAGCTGAAACTCAGGCCGCTGCTCTCGCGGATGTCCGGCAGGTCCTTGTTGACGAACTGCTCCTGCAGCGCCACGGTGGCGGTCGCAACGACCAGGCGCTTGCCCCTGGCCAGCGCCAGCGGGATGGCCGCCGCGGCATAGGCGATGGTCTTGCCGGTGCCGGTGCCCGCCTCGATTACGCAGACCGCGGGCTGCTCCGCGTCCGGCGCCCCGCTTTCCGGGATGCGCGCCAGCGTGTTGGCAATTTCCGCGATCATCTGGCGCTGGCCCCAGCGCGGCGTCAGCGACTTGTTTTCCACGATGGCGCCGTAGGCCTCGCGGATGGCGTCTTTGAGTTCCTCGCTCAGCAACTGGCGGGGGCGCCGGATACCGCGGACAGCTTGCTCACCACTGCGTTGGCGTAGATGCCCAGCGCGTAGGGGCGGTGCGCCTCGGGCAGGGCATCGATGCGCGCCGCGAACTCGGCCTCGCTGACCACGCCCTCCTCCATACTGACGTCTGCGGGTACGACGGCCTCGTCGCCGTGCAGGCGATGGTAGGCCCACAGGTTGGTCGAGTGCAGGCAGTACTCGCCGATCACCTGGCGATCGATCTCCGCCGCCACCTCCTCGGGCGTTTCGAAATCGGCCGACAGGGGCGAACCGAAGGAGACGTGCACGCGGCCCTTGTCGCCGGCGATTCCCTCCGCGATGGAGGCGACGTCCTCCTGCTCACCCTTCTCGTAGCTGCCTTCGGTGTCGACCTGGCACAATTCCTTCGCCTTGCGCGCGTCGCAGGGGTCGAGTTCGTAGGAGATCGCCACCGGCACGATACCGAGGTCGCGGATGTGCTCGCCAAACGTCTGGCTGCGCTTGTCGCGGCTCATGGACAGCATCTTGATGATCACCGGCTCGGTACGATCCACGCCGTCCTTGGCGCGCCCCTCGCGCTGGGCGATCCACACCGGCGAGGACTCCTGAAGCACCGAAAACTGGATGTACTGCGACAGCCGCTTCGACGCCGCCAGCAGCTCGCGCGGGCCGCTGACCGAGCGCTGCACGATGAAGCTCTTGTTCAGCCGCATCAGGTCGGAGACCCAGGGCTTGGTCAGGAGGTTGTCGCCGATGGCGATACGTACGGTGTCCCGGCCCTGCTGGTACAGGGCGTAATTGGTGAACGCCGGGTCCATGGCGATATCGCGGTGGTTGCTCACGAACAGGTAGGCACGATCGGCCTCCAGCGACTCGATGCCGGATACCGAGAAGCCCGCCGTGGAGCGCTCGATCATGCGATCCATGTAGACCTTGATGATGCGCTGCATCGAGGCGACGTCGCTGACGCCGCGCACCTCGCGGCGCAACACCGAGCGCACCAGCGGCCGCACCAGCCAGGGCAGCAGCGCAGCGGCGCGCCCGAAGCGGTAGCCGCCCAGTACATCGAGGAATTCGGCGTCGTGCAGGAGCCGCGACAGCACCGGGGCGACCTCCTCGTCTCGGTACGGGCGGATATCTGCAAACGGGTCCTTCACGCGGGATGTCCAGGCTCTGGCAAGCGCCAAACAATAACCAAATTCCCCGCGCCCGTCATCAGGCACATGCGGCCGGCGCTGACACGCAGGGGTGATTCTGCTAACCTTGCGCCGCATCTCGGTTAGGCACCAAGGGGAAACCATGGACGCGACTTCAGCAACCCTTCTCACCTTCGGCGCAGCGGCCCTGCTGGCCAGCTGGGTCACGCTGCTGATCGCCTCATGGCGGGAGGATTACACCTGGGGCCTGTGCAGCCTGTTCCTGCCGCCGCTGTCTTACCTGTACGCCCTGGCGCGTATGGACAAGGCCGGCGACGCCATCTGGATGGCCGTAGCCGGCTGGGTGCTGATCCTGCTCGCCTGACGCTGGCGGCCGCGCACGTTACGCTGCGCCGCATTAACATATCGTAATGCCCCGCGGCGCAGTCCCGGCCTTGGCGAAATATTCGATAATTATCAAAGGTTTAGTGGAAATCCAGCGCCCCCATCGGGGCGTGCGTTACCTATCTTCCCAACGTAAATTTGACCTGTAACAAATCCCTACGCCGCGCACCGCCGTATAATGCTCAGCGGTCAGTGCTGCCCCAGGGGAGGCGCGCCGTCCATTTTCCATAGCGAGTTTACAGAGAGGGGTATCCCATGAAGACCGTACGAATTGCTGCCGCCGCCACCTTGCTGGCCGTCTCAGCAGGCAGTTTTGCCGCCAAACCGACCAGCATCGTCTTTGACGCCAATGGCGAGAGCGCCGACGGCACGCCCTACGCGAGCTACACCGTGAAGTGCTCCAACGGCCAGAAGGCGGAACTGACCGCCTGGGACAAGCGCCGCAAGTGGTGTGTGGGCAACGCGGACAGCGACATCTGCGAGAAGAAGCAGATCAAGGCCGCCAAGGCGGCCTGCAAGTAAGAAACAGCGTCAGTGACGAGGCCGCGGCAATGCCGCGGCTTTTTTTTGCGCGCTATTCGAGATAGCGGCCGCGCAGCTCCGCCAGTTCCGCCGGGCCGACCGCGAGGGCGTCGGCGAGGTAGTCCTCCACCGACGGGTACTGCGCGTCGATGGCGTTCAGGGCCTGCAGCAGGTAATCCTCGTGCACCTCGAGCATCGGCAGGATGGCATCCCACGCCATGTGCTCCATCTGGTACTTGCGCCGCAGGCGCTCCACCTGCTCGGCGGGCTCGAAGAAGCGCGAGGTGAGCAGGTAGTCGCTCATCACCACCTCCCGTGGCACCCCCAGGGCGAGCAGGATGATCGCCGCGGCGAACCCGGTGCGATCCTTGCCCGCGGCGCAGTGCACCAGGAAGCGCGCGTCCTGGCGGGCGAGGATTTCCTCGAACATGCGGCCGTAGGTCTGCGTCTGCGCGAGGGCGAAGTCCGAGTTGATTTCCAGCATGAAGTCGAACATCGCCTGGCGATCGCCGGTGTGGCCCTCGGCCTCCTCGAAGAAGCGCGAGTTGCTGCCGGGAATGATCGGCAGGCTGACCACCCGCGGCGCCCTCGAGCCGGGCAAGCGCGAGGGCTCCAGCTCCTGTTCCTCCTCGCGCCTGAAATCGAACACGAGGTCGAGTTCCAGCGCCTCCAGCTGCGCCACGTCCGCGTCGCTGAGCGCCGACAGCTGCCCGGAACGAAACAGGTAGCCCCACTTCACCCGCTGTCCGGCGGCCGTGCTGTAGCCGCCGAAGTCACGGAAGTTCGGCGACCCTTCCAGGTGGATCCTGCGCTCGCCGGCGAGCACCTCGTTGCCGAAATCGTCGCGCACCAGGAAGCGGTGGCGCCGCGCCGGCTCCAGGCCGGAAAAGCGCGCACTCTCGGTGTCGGGACAGTAGGTTGCTTCCGAAGGGCTGGCATCCATGGGCTCGACGGTCACCTCCACCTTGCCATCGGTGGTGCGCCACTCGACGTGGTAGTCGCCATCGGGCTCGCGCCAGATATGTACGGCATCGGCTATCAGCATGGGCAGGACGGGACCGGCTTCGGCATACCGTGAGGGCGCCTAACTGCCCTTGTACTCGAACACGGCCACAAGCAGCGTCTTGATCAGGCTCAGCTGTTTTTCCAGGGCCTCCTCGCCGAAGGGATCCTGGCCCAGCAGGTCGCGGTACATGGGCGCCATGGTGACGTAGGACATCACGAGGTTGTTGAACGCCATCACCGCCCAGGGCTGCAGGCCGGTGTCCTCGAACAGCGAAATGCTCTGCCCCTCGATCTCCACGCGCGGCGCGAACATCGGCCGGAACAGGCGATCGATCAGCTCGTTGGTGTGGGGACCGCCGGACAGCGCCGCGTGCTGCAACAGGCGCGCCAGGTTGGGGTTGGCATGGTGCTGGCGCACGATGGTCTCCAGCCAGTACATCACCCTGTCATTGGTGACGGGCCCGTTCTCCAGCTCCATAAGCGGCGCCGAGAAATCCGCCAGCAGGCGCTCCAGGACGGCCTGGTACAGCGCCTCCTTGTTCTTGAAGTGGTTGTAGAGGCTCGGAGAGCGGATGCCCACGCGGTCGGCGACCTCGCCCAGTGAGGTGGCGCTGTAGCCCTTCTCGGCGAACAGGTCCTCCGCGGCGTCCAGAATCCTGTCCGCGGTCGTGGGCGACTGATCGCTGGGAACTGCCTGACTTTCCATGCCTGCCATGACTGATCTGTAGGGTGGCCGCCGGGGCCGAGTTATAGACTAATAGTTGTTAGTATAACCCAGCGATGTCCCGGCAGGCCAGAGGCCGCTCGGTTGACAACGCAGGGGCCGTTGTGAATAATCGCGCATCCCGAATTTCGACCCCTTTGAGGAACTTACGTGGCCAACTCACCACAAGCCAAGAAACGCGCCCGCCAGGCAATCCGGCGCCGTTCACACAACGCCAGCCTGCGCAGCCTGGTACGCACCGTGATCAAGAAAGTCGACGCCGCGGTCTCCAGCGGCGACGCCGAGGCGGCCAAAGCGGCCTACGCCAGCGCCGTGCCTGTCATCGACCGCATGGCAGACAAGGGCATCATCCACAAGAACAAGGCGGCCCGGCACAAGAGCCGCCTCAACGCCCAGGTGAAAGCCGTCTCCGCCTGAGGCGCTACCAGGCTACAAAGACACAAGAAACAGACACACAAAAGCCAGCGCCTGCGCCGGCTTTTTTGTTGGGGCCCGTCGCGTGGCGACGGCGGGATCAGGCCGCGCTGCTGGCCTTATCCTCGTGCATTTTGGAGAACTCCTCGAGCATGTTCTGCTCGTAGGCCTGTGCCTCGCCGGTATCCAGCGGCCGCTCCAGCGACGACCAGTCGATGTCGCCGTCGGTGGCCAGGTTCTC
>JAWVYG010000094.1:0-7861 GCA_033722815.1 Halioglobus sp. | reverse complement strand
CTTCTCATCTGTGGACTTCGGCATGGTATCACGATGCACAGACGCCACCGAACCTGCGGCGATACCATGGCCGGCGCAGGCCACCATCGTCCCTGCAGCAACTGCCGGAGAATTTCACCGCCCGTCGCGCCTGTGTTTAAATGGCAACGGCCCCGCTACCGGGGCCTGCCGAGGGCCGTGGACAGCGCCTGGCGCCAGACGTGCGCAAGCGGGCATCGGCGCACTTGCAGGCAACAACCCGAGCAGCCAAACGAGGCCAGTGCATGAACGGCGTCAGCCACGAACAGCTTCCTGAAGCGGTACTGATCGTAGTGCCTGTATACAGGGGCGAGCAGACCACGCGGGACTGCCTGCAGTCGCTGGTGGACAGCGAGCTGCCCGCCAACGTTTCCGTGCTCATCATCGATGACGCGTCTCCGGAGCCCGCGGTGAAGGCTATCTGTCGCGAGTTCGCTGCCGGCGAAGGTTTCCAGCTGGTCGAGAACGAGACCAATCGCGGGTTCGTTGCCTCCGTGAACAGCGGCTTCCAGGCTGATCCTGCGGCCGATGTCATCCTGCTGAACAGCGACACCAGGGTCGCGAATGACTGGGTGGCGCGCCTGCAGCGGTGCGCTTACCAGCAGGCGGAGATCGGCACGGTAACCCCGTTTACCAATAACGGCACCATCTGCTCCTACCCCGTATTCATGGGCTCCAGCCCGCTGCCGCAGGGCTGGTCCGTGTCCGAACTTGACGCCCTGTTCAGCCGCTGCAACAGCGGACAGTACGCCACTATCCCCACCGCAGTGGGCTTCTGCATGTATATCAAGCGCGCCTGCCTGCGGGAAGTCGGCGAGTTCGATGTCGAGAACTTCGGTCACGGCTACGGCGAGGAATGCGACTTCTCATTGCGCGCTGCGCAGCGCGGCTGGCTCAACGTCATTGCCGCTGACACCTTCGTATTCCATGAAGGCGGTGCCAGCTTCGCGGCAGAAACGCAGGACAGGAAAAGACGCGCTGACCAGGTAATCAACGAGCTGCACCCGCAGTACCACGCACAGGTGCTGCAATTCACGCAGTCGGACCCCCTGCGCCGCTACCGCCGCAGCATCGACGCCGCCCGCGTCGCAAAAGATCCCGCGCAGGTCGGCGCCATCTTCGCGGAGCACGAAAGCCAGCTACAGCAGGTGCTCGAACATTCCGACGCGCTGCTGCAGAACCTGCTGGAGGAACAGGGACAGCGTCAAGAGGAACAACGGCAACGGGACGAACTGGAGCGGCTGCTGGAGCAATCGCGACAGCAGTTCGCGCTGACGGATCGCGCCCTTACCGAGGCCCAGGCGTGCGTGGACGAGAAGAACCTGTCCATCGAGCGCCTCAACGGTGAGATCGCGGACCTGCATGCGGCTATCGAGGAAAGAGACGAGATGCTGCGTGCAGCCTACCTGCAACGGGATGTGGTCAACGAGAGAATTGCCGCGATGGAACAGAGCCGCAGCTGGCGCTATACCGCGCTCCTGCGCAGGCATCAGGAGGACTAGAGTTCCCTGCAGTCCTGCTTGCACAGGCTCACGTGGCCCAGCAGCCAATCCACCTGCACCTGCACGAGCCGGCCGTTGCTGGCGGCGACATTGACGAAACCGCCGCTGGAGCCGCCGTCGGGATAAAACCTGATCACACCCGTGTCCGTGCGATTCAGCTGCCGGCTGCCCAGCACCTCGAGCTCGACCGAGGCAGGTAACTTGCGCACCTCTTCGCCCCGGGTGATGACCCCTTTTACCGGATTGACCAGGACGTCCTGGGCACGACCCTGGCGGATCGCCGTATAACGCGCCGCATTCAGTGCAGCAACCACATCGCTCACGGCGCTGCGATAACGCGCGGAGTCGTACAGGCGCTGCACCGCGGGCGCGCTGATGCCCAACAGCAGTGCCGCTATGCTGATTGCCGCAACCAGCTCCAGCAGTGTGAAGCCGCGGCAACGGGAACCCGCCGGGCTCACCGCCGCCCGTCGCGACTGGCCGCGAGGAACGGGTGTGCCGCTACCAGTTGCCGACGTCGGAGTCCTCACCATCGCCACCTTCGGCACCGTCCTGGCCCAGGGAGTAGATATCGATCTCGGCACGTGTGCCGGGGTAGTCGTAGTGGTAGTCCTGCTTCCACGGGTCCTGGGGAACACCGGATTTCAGGTAGGGGCCGTTCCAGCCGTCGGCGTCGCCGGGCTTTTCCACCAGTGCGTTCAGGCCCTGGCTGTCCGTCGGGTAGCGACCGACATCCAGCTTGTACATCTCCAGTGCCTGCTCGAGCTCCTTGATCTGCACGCGCGCCGTCTTGGTCTTCGCGCCCCCCAGCTGGTTGAGGACATTGGGCCCAACCAGGCCAGCGAGCAGGCCGAGAATCACCAGCACAACCAGCAGCTCGATGAGGGTGAAACCCCGGGTAGCGAGCGGTGCCAGCGCGTGTCGTCCAACATTTTTCATAACGGTCTTTCCCGAATTCCCCAATGACGTCTACGGTTCAGTCTGCAAGCCTATAGTGCCAGATTGTTTACCGACATGATGCCCATCAGGATAGCGATAATGATAACGGCGATTATCCCCGCCATGGTCAGGATCAGCACCGGCTCGAGCAGGGACAGGCCCCGCTTGACGCCCCCCTGCACTTCCTCGTCGTAGACCTCGGCCAGCTCCGTCATCATCTGATCGAGGCTGCCGGACTCCTCGCCCACGCGGGCCATCTGCACCACGAGCGGCGAGAACACGCCCACTTCCTCCAGCGCAACCGAAATCGGCTGTCCGCGCTTGACCGCGGGCTCAAGCACACCCAGGGCATGTTTCACGTGGCTGTTGCCCACGGTGTCCACGGCGATGGAGATCGACTGCAATAGCGACACGCCGTTGGTCAGCAGAGTTCCCAGCGTGCGCGCGAACCTTGCGACTTCGTACTTGAACACCACTGCACCCAGCAGCGGCAGCCCCAGCAGCTGCTGATCAAGCTTTGCGCGGCCCTCCTCGCTGTTCGCCCAGTTTCTTGCCAGCCACCCCGCGAGTAACAGCAGCAGCAACAACAGCCAGCCGTACGCGGCAATCCAGTCTCCGGCGGCGATGACCATGCGCGTAAGCAGCGGCAGGGCATCGCCCATGTCATTGAACAGGGACTCGAACTGGGGCACCACGAAGCCCAGCATCATGCCGACCGACAGCACTGCGACCACCACGAGGATCACCGGGTAGGTCAGCGCGGAGACGATACTCGAACGCACCGTCTTGGCGTTGGTGAGGTAATCGGACAGGCGTGCCAGCACGTCTGCGAGGTGTCCACTTGCCTCACCGGAGCGCACCATGTTGACATAGAACGTACTGAATTCGCGCGGGTAGGCTGCCAGCGCCTGGCTGAGCCCCTTGCCCGACTTGACCGAGTCGAGAAGATCGACGAGCAGCTCGCGCAAGCCCTGGTGGGCCGCCATGTCGATCATCACTTTCAAGGCGCGGTCGATCGGCAGGCCGGCACGCAGCAGGACGGCCAGTTCGCGTGTCATGGCCAGCACGTCGCCACTGCGGGCGCCCCCGGTACCCAGTGTGAAACCCGCGTCGCGAGCCACTCCATCTGCCGCGGGTTGCAGGCTCAACAGGGTCAGCCCCTGTGCCCGCAGTTCGCGCGAAGCCAGCTCGATACGGTCAGCGGCTATCGAACCGTCCACCGTCTTACCCTGGTTGGAGATCGCCTTGTAGCTGAATTGCGCCATCGTTCAGGCCAGCCGCCGCGCCTAGGCCGACAGGTCCAGCGCCTCCCCGGTTTCACCAGGCATCTCTTCCTGCTGGTCGAGGGTTACGCGCATAAGCTCTTCCATGGACGTAACCCCGGTGGCGACCTTGCGCAGGCCGTCCTCGAACAGGGTGTACATACCTTTCCTGCGCGCCAGGGCGTGCAGGCTGGTCGCATCGGCACCGCCAACGATCGCCTCGTGCATATCGGCATCGAGTACGAATAATTCATGGATGCCCGTGCGCCCGCTGTAGCCCGAATGCTTACAGTGTTCACAGCCAACGGCGCGGTATATGGTGGCGTCCTCGCTTTCGGCGAAGCGACCCAGGCCATGCTTCTGTACCAGTTCCTCCGAGAGTATCGCCGGCGCCCGGCAATGGGTACACAGCCGGCGCACCAGGCGCTGCGCCAGCACGCCATTGACCGCGGACGTAATGAGATAGCGCTCTATCCCCATATCCTCGAGGCGGGTGATCGCGGCCGCCGCGGTGTTGGTGTGCAGGGTCGAGAGCACGAGATGGCCCGTCAGCGCAGACTGCACGCCGATCTGCGCGGTTTCCCCGTCGCGCATCTCACCAATCATGATGATATCCGGGTCCTGGCGCAGGATTGAACGCAGGGCGCGAGCGAAATCCAGGTCTATCTGCGGTTTGACCTGAATCTGGTTGATCCCGCGCAGCTGGTACTCCACCGGGTCCTCGACGGTGATGATTTTCAGCGACTGGGCATCCATCGAGGATAGCGCGGCGTAGAGCGTCGTCGTCTTCCCCGAGCCGGTCGGTCCGGTCAGCAGCAACACGCCGTGGGGTCGGCCCAACAGCTCCTGGAACGTCGCGAGGGTATCGTCGTGAAAACCCATATCCGCCAGGCTGAGGCGGATGCTCTCCCTGTCCAGAACACGCATCACGATACTCTCACCATGTACCGTCGGGATCGTCGACACGCGCAGGTCCAGCTCGCGTCCCTTCACCCGCGTCATGATCCGCCCGTCCTGGGGCAGGCGCTGTTCAGCGATGTTGAGATTGGCGAGCAGCTTGATCCTGGACGCGATGGCCGGTGCGAAGCTCGCCGGGGGAGAATCGCCCTCCTGGATAACGCCATCGACGCGGTAGCGCAGGTGCAGACCGTCATCGAAGGGCTCGATGTGGATATCGGAGGCGCCCTCGTCCACCGCCCGGTGGATGATCTGGTTCACCAGCTGAATAATTGGCGCTTCGCTGGCGAGGTCCTTGAGGTGCTCGATAAATTCCTGGTCGTCGGAATAGAGGTCCAGGGATGGATCCTCGTCGGGCTCCGGCTCTTCGGAGAGCGAGTAGGCGGCCAGTGCGGCCAGGATCTCGGATTCCAGGCCCAGGGCCAGCTCGACGGGCCGATCCAGTGCCAGCTGCAGTGCCTTCACCAGGAATTCGTCCTGCGGCACGACGGCGGCAAAGCGAGCCACCTGCTCGCTCAACGCAACGGGGACCACGAGGTTGCCAAGCATGAAATCCATGGAGAGGCCGGGCACACTCACCGGCTCCGATGGGTAGTCCTCGCCAGTGAGCAGGGGAAGCTCGAGGATCGTAGAGAGTGCGCGGGCGACATCCGCCTCCGAGACGAGGCCGAGCTTGATGAGAATCTGGCCGAAAAGGCCGCCCATCTCTGCCCGCGCCACCAGGGCGCGCTCCACGTCGCGCGTGGTGATCTTGCCATTCTCAACCAGGTACTCGCCGAGTTTCATATCTGGAATATCGCCCGAATTCTAGTCACTCACCGCCGCCGGGAGGCAGCACCAGCGCGGCATGACTGCGCCCACACGCCACCTTGCAGTGTACCATCAAAAGGCCGTGCTTAAGACTGCACCGCACACCCTGTCATCGCCTGACGAGAAACCCGCCCGGGGCGAATGTAAAGCCGAACTTGCCCTCGCGCTCGCTGTCGACCCGGTAATCCTGCGGATATCGCGCATGGTAGGCCTGCAGCGCCTCGTGGGGCCCCTCCCCCCAACCGGGCAGCACCGGATTGCCATTGATATTGCCATCTTCGACAACCACGTAATCGCCAGGTTCCGACACCCCGCGAATGAGCTCCAACTCATCCAGCACATGCTGTTTGCGGTGATCACTGTCGAGGATAAAGAACACCTTGCCGGGATTCTGCCGGCGCCGCTCCAGGATAGTCCGCGCCACCCTCGGGTCGGTGGAGGACATATTGAGCAGTTCAATAGTTGCCTCGCCCCTGACCTTCGGATCCAGCTCGGCGTGGGACAGGTCCACCGACAGCACGCCAATGGACGGGTTCACAGCACGTCCCACCACGCTGAAGTAAAGTGCGGAGCCGCCAAAGCGAGTGCCAAACTCGACGACTAGAGAGGGGCGCAGCTCGAACAGTATCTCCTGGTAGTTCCACATATCCGAGACAGACTTGTTGGTAATGACGCCGAGGAAGCGCACACCCTCCCAGACCTCGTTATCGTAGTACCACTTGTGGTATTCCACCGTCGGATCCATTGTCGTCATTGCCCGGTCCTGGTCTCGATTGCCGATTGTTGCAGCGCAGCCAAGGCACCCTCATGACAGGTGCGACAAACGCCTGAGTACGCGCTGCAGCCCCACACGCGCGCCGATGCGCCTGTAGGCGGCAGCAATACGCCTGAACACGCGCCAACTGATCGATTGGTGTATATCGTCCAGTTCCCTGCGCATCACGTGCACCACCTCGGCCTCTTCCGACAGCGCATCCGCTTCACCGTAATGCTGCCGGTACCACCCCCGGTAACCCCCCTGCGCTGAACAGTCGTAGGGGTCGGGAAAAAGACTCTGCAACTCCTCGCGGTAGCGGTAGATCAACCGCTGCGCGGGCCGCACGCGCCCGCCGTCACTGTAGAGGTCGTACTGGCATGGGCGCCCGCCAAGCTGGGCCTGTCCCATCGTCTCGCATTCCTTCACGTACCAGGTGCGCAGTTCCTCGACCACCGGCGCTGCCGCACCGTAGACATCCGCCATCACCTTCATGGCACCGCTGTCGAGGCCGGAGAAATGGTAGAAACACAGCGGCTTGCCATCGACGCCGATGCCGCCAGCCAGGTCGCCCGTGATCTCGCGTTGATTGATATTCCAGGTGGATACGTTGACCTGCGTGTCACGCACAATGCCCAGGTCCGGAAAAAACGCCGGCGCAAGGTCAATCCACTTCTGGTCGGTGAACAGGCCCTTGTCGCGGTCATCGAAGCAGAAATCGCGCAGCCTGTCGCTCCACCAACCGACGAACCGGTGTCCCTCGGGCGAATTGCGCACCGCGAGGAAACCCAGGTTGAACACCCCGAACTTGAGGCTGCTGACCTCATGGTCCACGATGGCCCCACGACTACTCTCCGGCTCGGTCTGGTGTGGCGTCACCAGGATACTGTGCTCGTCGAGCTTGCTCTCGATCAGGTCGAGGTCTGAGAAGACAACGATATCCGGATCGAGGAAGACGACTTTATCAGCGTCGTGCCGGCGAAATATCTCCTGGAAACCAAGTCCCTTTACCGCCGTGCACAGCTCGACAACCTCGTGCTGGAATATCCACGCCTGCCTGTTGTCTATGGGCAGCTCATCGATCGTTATCAGGCTGTCGAAGTTCTCGCTCGCCAGGTCGAGCTCCGCGGGGACGGCATCGCACAGCAGGACATGAAACTGCGCAGCGGGCACATGCGCCTTCACCGACCGGCACAGCACCCTGGCCTTCGGTAGGTAGTTGCTGCTTATACTGGTGAAGACGTGCATCGTGCGACCATTACCCTGTAGCGCGTGGGAGCATAACAGAACGCCAGCCTGATTTCCGTAGGGGTGGTGGCGGTGCCCGCAACGCCGCAGGCTCCACTGACGCCACGATGCAACGGCGGGGCCGGGTGATTACAGCCGCCGCGCGAACCAGCGCAGCAGCCTTCCTGCCCCGCCACCTGCCGTCGCGGGGACGCGTGGAGAGTGCTCTGCCTTGCGCGCGCTGTACAGCAGGAATTCCCGCAGCACCTGGCGGTAGGGGGACAGGTTATCGATATGCAGCGCGCCGTTACCCGCGGCGGAGTCGTCCATATAGGGGTTAGCGAAACTGCGCCGCGGCAGGTTGTACCTGCCCAACGGAACAGATTCGGATG
>JAWVYG010000093.1:0-7869 GCA_033722815.1 Halioglobus sp. | reverse complement strand
GATAAAGATCGTAACTTTCTGATTTTTATGGCTATACCTGTATGGGCGCGTCGCTGGTGGCGTCGTAGTGACGTCTGCGCAGGCGCAGGGGCAGGGTCGCGTCGACGGAGCGATAGCGATAGCACCCCTGCCCGTCCTCGCTGCGCTCCACCTGGCCCCGGTGGTAGAGGTAGTTCACGTGTGCCAGGCACTCCCCTACCGCGAGGGAGAGGTTGGGGCCTTCCAGCTTGCGATCGAACAGCACCGGGACGAGTTCGATGACGGACCTGGCGCGTTCCACGCAGGCCTCCTCCAGCGCCAGCAGGTGGTCCTCGTGATGGTCGATAAGGTAGCGCAGGCGGTCATGCAGCCCGGTAAACGGTGCGTTGTGTGCCGGCAGCACGCGCGTGTCCGCCGGCAAGACATCGAGGAAGCGCTCCAGCGACTGGAACCAGTCCCGCAGCGGATTGCCCTCGGGCTCCGAACTGGAGACGCTGATGTTCGAGGTGATGCGGGGGATGACCTGGTCGCCGGAGATCAGAATGCCGCGGGAGCTGCTGTACAGGCAGGCGTGTTCGGGGGAGTGCCCCCTGCCGACCAGCACCTGCCAGTCGTGACCCCCTATGCTGAGCGTGCTGCCGTCACGCAGGCGCCTGAAGGTGGTGGGCATGGGTTTGATGATGGAACCGAAGCCGCCGTAGTTGTCCTTCTCACTCGCGATGTACTCGGGGGCAAACCCGACGCGCCGCATACTCTGCTCGACCGTCCAGCTGTAGTGCTCGCGGGTGGTGCGGCTGTACGCCAGGCCCGTGAAGTATTCTCCCTCGGTCATGAAGAATGGCGCGCGCCAGCGCTCGCAGAGCCACCCCGCCATGCCCGTGTGGTCCGGGTGGTAGTGCGTGGAAAGCACCGCCTTTACCGGCTTGTCGCCCAGGTGTTGCTCGAAGACCTGTTCCCAGAGCGATTGCGTGGGGCCCAGCGCGATGCCGGTGTCTACAATCCACCAGCCGTCGGTATCCTCCAGCAGGTAGAGGTTGATGTGGTCGAGATCCATGGGCAGGGGCATGCGCAGCCACTGCACACCGGGGGCGACCTCGCACAATGCGCCCGGCTCGGGTACGCCCTCGAACAGGTACTCGACCACGCGGGCGCTACAGCCCCAGTTCTTTGATGAGGTCCATGACGTCGTCGTGGTGGCTCTTGGTCTTCACCTTGTCCATGACGTGCTTGAGGCGGCCGTCCTTGCCGATGATGAAGGTGGTGCGCAGCACGCCCATGAACTCGCGACCCATGAACTTCTTCAGGCCCCAGGCGCCGTATTTCTCGGTGACGCCATGGTCCTCGTCGGACAGGAGCGTGAAATTGAGGTCCTGCTTGTCGATGAATTTGCCGAGGCGGGCAACCGGGTCGGGGCTGACGCCCAGCACCACGGTATCCAGTTTCGCGAGCGCCTTCTTCGAATCGCGAATGCCGCAGGCCTGCACGGTACATCCCGGCGTCATCGCCTTGGGGTAAAAGTAGAGAACGACGTTCTTCTTGCCGCGAAAATCCTTCAGGCTGACCTTCTTGCCGTCCTGGTCCAACAGTGTGAACGCGGGTGCCATGTTGCCTGTTTTTGGAAATGCCATATTACTAACTCCTGATTGCTGTAAACCTGTCGTTCTTACGTAGAGGGCCGGGGTACGGATTGCCCGGTTAGCGGCGCAGTTTGCTGCGATCGACGGTCGAGACCTGTACGGGGAAGTGGCCCGTGGGGGCGTCGGCGAAATAGGCCTCCAGGGTCTCGTGCACCACCTGGAAGGCGATCTGGTCCCAGGGAATGTCCTGCTCGACATACAGGTCGGTCTCGAGGCTCTCCGGCCCCACGCCGAACTCGCCGTCATCGACCTCGCAGCGGTAAAACATGTACACCTGGCTGATATGCGGTACATCGAACACCCTGTACAGGTCGAGGTTGCTTACCCTGGCCCTCGCCTCCTCCCAGGTCTCCCTGGCCGCGCCCTGCAGGGTGGTCTCGCCGTTCTCCATGAAGCCCGCGGGCAGTGTCCAGAAGTTCTTGCGCGGCTCGATGGCTCGCTTGCACAGCAGCACCCTGCCTTCATGCACGGGCAGGCAGCCGACTATGACCCGGGGATTACTGTAGTGGATGAGCTCGCAGCTGACGCAGACATGTCGCTCCCGGTCGTCCCCCACCGGTACCTGCAGAACAACCTTGTTGCCACAACTGGTGCAGAATTTCATCGATGCTACCGCTGCTGAATCAGGCTGCCAAGTATAGTGCCGGCGGCCTGCTATAGCCTAGCGGATTTCCCTGTAGCCGCCGCTGAAGAACAGCAGGGGATCTCCTCCGTCACGCTGGAGCATGTCGCGCACGCGCCCGACGATAATCAGGTGGTCACCACCTTCGTGGGTAGCTTCCATTTCACACTCGAAGCTCACCAGCGCGTCGCGAATAACCGGGACGCCGTGCTTGCCTTCGCTGTAGTGTGCAGGATCCAGTTCGTGCTGTTCCTTGCGGGCGTATTGGCCAGAGAGGTCCTGCTGCTCCAGTGCGAGGATGTTGATGCCGAAATAGCGCGGATTGGCGAACGCGTCGTAGACATCGGAGTTGTTCTGCAGGCACCACAGCACCAGCGGCGGCTCCAGCGACACCGAAGAAAAGGAATTGGCCGTCATGGCCAGGGCCTTGCCGTCCTTCGTCGCTGCGGTGATCAGGCACACGCCAGTGGCGAAGCGTCCCAGTGCGTTGCGCAGTTCACGCCCATCGAAACTCATCGTTATCTACTCCCGGTAATACTGGATTGTCGAGCTTGTTATAGCGGCCCGTCGGGCGGGACATTGCCGTGTATTTGACCCCGCGGGGCCGGTTCCCACATCACCCATTCAGGCTAATTGTCCCAGCGCCCCGCCCTTGTCGAGTCGGACTCCCGCGCCTCGACCCAGCGCTCGCCGCCCGGGCCGTGTTCCTTTTTCCACAGTGGTGCCCTGGTCTTCAGGTAGTCCATGATGAACTCGCAGGCGCTGTGGGCGTCGCCCCGGTGCGCGCTGGCCACCCCGACCCAGACGATACGCTCACCGGGGCCGAGTTTCCCCACCCTGTGTACGACGCTCGCCGCCAGCAGCGACCAGCGCCGTATTGCCTCGTCGACGACCTCGCCAATACTGGCTTCGGTCATTCCGGGGTAATGCTCGAGCTCCATGGCTTCGACGGTGCGGCCGTCGTTGCCGCGTCGCACGTAACCGGTGAAGGTGGCGACGGCGCCCTCCTGTGCCGCGCCTGCCAGCAACTGTTCCTGCAGGCGGCCTACGTCAAAGTCGGCTTCCTGTACCAGTACGCTGGAGCTCGGGCCTGCGGACACGTCAGCCCCCGGTGACGGGTGGGTAGAACGCCACCTCGTCGCCGTCCTGCAAGGACGTGTTGCCCTGGGCCACCACCTGGTTGACGGCGCGGATAACGTTGGCCTGCTCCAGGATGTCGCGCCATTACTCGCCACCGCGCAAACACAGTTGCTCCTGCAGGGCGTCGAGGTCGCGAATATCCTCGCGCCAGTCCAGTTGCATCGAACCGCAGCCGAGCTCTTCCCGGAACCGGGCAAAGAAGCGCACGGTGACCATCAGCCTGGCGCCCGTTCCCAGGAACCCGACTTGCCACCCTCTTTTTGCAGCAATGCGACGTCTCGAATACTCATGCCCCGGTCCACGGCCTTGCACATGTCGTACACGGTCAGGGCCGCGACCGACGCGGCCGTCAGCGCCTCCATCTCCACGCCGGTCTTGCCGGATACGGTGCAAGTTGCCTCGATATGCAGCTCCGAGTCGTCCTCTGCCGCGTCAAACTCCACGGCGACGGCATCCAGCATCAGCGGGTGGCACAGGGGGATCAGCTCGCTGCACTTCTTCGCCGCCTGGATGCCCGCGATGCGCGCCACCGCGAGCACGTCGCCCTTGCTGTGGCCGCCCTCCTGGATGAGCGCCAGTGTGGATGGCTGCATGGCCACCGTGGCACGGGCGACCGCCCGGCGTGCCGTGACCGCCTTGTCGCCGACGTCGACCATGTGAGCGCTGCCGCGTTCATCCAGGTGGGTTAACTTGTCCATTTGCCTGACACACTCCTGCCGAGGGCGATGAGTCTACCAAACGCGCGTGTCCGGCGCAGCACGCTGATCTTCCAGGTCAGCGATTTTGGCCGCCACGCACTTACGTTACGAGGTCTACCTGGCGTACCCTTAGCCCACCGGAATCGGAGGTAGGACATGGCAAAACTCAAACTGGGACTGCAACTTGGCTACTGGGGAGCACTGCCCCCCGGACAATCCCACATCGAGATGGCGCAGGAGGCAGAGCGCGTCGGCTTCGACTCGGTGTGGTGCGCAGAATCCTGGGGCAACGACGTATTTACCCCGCTGGCGTGGATAGGCGCCCACACGCAGAAGCTGCGCCTCGGCACTGCCGTGGCGCAACTGTCGGCGCGCACACCCACCGCCTGCGCCATGGCGACGCTGGCGCTGGACCACCTGTCCGGCGGTCGGATGATCCTCGGCCTGGGTGTGTCAGGCCCGCAGGTCGTGGAGGGCTGGTACGGGCAGCCCTACAGTAAGCCGGTGACCCGGACACGCGAGTACGTGGACATCATTCGCAAGGTATTGGCGCGGCGCGAGCCCGTGACCAGTGACGGTGAGTTCTACCCGCTACCCTACAACGGCCCGGGTGCCTGGGGCATGGGCAAACCCCTGAAGCCGATCACCCACCCACTGCGCGCCGATGTACCCATTTTCATCGGCGCCGAGGGGCCGAAGAACGTGACCCAGACGGCCGAAATTGCCGACGGCTGGTTACCCCTGTACTACTCGCCCTATCGGCAGGAGGTCTACGCCGACCAGATCAAGGACGCCAAAGAAGGTTTCGAGATCGCGCCGACCGTCATGGTGAGCATCAACGACAACCTCGAGGAGGCGCTCTACCCGGTCAAGGCCATGCTGGGCTTCTACATCGGCGGGATGGGCTCGGCCAAGCGCAATTTCCACAAGGAACTGATGGCGCGCATGGGCTTCCCGGACGAGGCGCAGGAAATCCAGGACCTGTTCATGAAAGGCCAGCGCGACCGGGCTATCGAGGTGGTGCCCGAACAGTTTGCCGACGAAATCTCGCTGTGCGGACCGAAGGATCGGATCCGGGAGAAGCTGAAGGACTGGGAGGATTCACCGGTGACCTCGCTGCTGGTCAACGGCGACGTCAGCCTCATCCGCGAAATCGCCGAACTGGTGCTGTAGCGCGGGCCTTTTCCGGGCAGCTGTCTGCGGTTAAGCTGCATACACTGCACATGCGGCGACAGGTTCCGCATCACGGCGACAAAAAGGATAACAGACCATGAAAGCCTCCTCCTACGCCCTGGGCTTCGCCCTGCTGGGCAGCCTGCTACTCCACGCATGCAACAGCCAGCTGACCCAGTCCGGCGCCGCCGGCAACGCCGCGGTAGACACGCAGCGTCTGGTGGCGGCCGACGACCACCCGGGCGACTGGATGTCCCACGGTCGCACCTACGACGAGCAGCGGCACAGCCCGCTGCGGCGTATCACGGAAGAAAACGTCGCCGACCTGGGCCTGGCCTGGTCCTATGACCTGGGTACCCAGCGCGGCATCGAGGCGACCTCTATCGTCGTGGACGGCGTCATGTACATGACGTCCGCGTGGAGCATCGTGCATGCGCTGGATGCGCGCACGGGAGAGCCGTTGTGGACCTTCGATCCCCAGGTACCGAAGGCCAAGGCGAAACACACCTGCTGTGACGTGGTCAATCGCGGCGTCGCGGTGTGGCAGGGGCAGGTATTTTTCGGCGCGCTGGATGGGCGCCTGTTCGCACTCGACGCCGCCACCGGCAAGGTCAACTGGGAAGTGGCCACGCTCGATCCGGCCGAGCCCTACACGATCACCGGGGCCCCGCGGGTGGTCAAGGACAAGGTCCTGATCGGCAACGGCGGCGCGGAGTTCGGCGTGCGCGGGTACATCAGCGCCTACGACGTCGCCGACGGCTCGATGGCCTGGCGCTTTTACACCGTGCCGGGAAACCCGGCGCTCGGGTTCGAGAACGACACCATGAAAATGGCTGCCCGGACCTGGAACGGGCAGTGGTGGAAGATCGGCGGCGGCGGTACCGTGTGGGATTCGATGGCCTATGACCCCGAGCTGGACCTGCTGTACTTCGGCGTCGGCAACGGCACGCCCTGGAACCAGGAGATCCGCTCGCCCGGTGGCGGCGACAACCTCTTCCTGTCGTCCATCGTCGCCGTGCGCCCGGACGATGGCGCCTATGTCTGGCACTACCAGACCACGCCCGGAGAAACCTGGGACTACACCGCAACCCAGCACATCATCCTCGCGGACATGGAGATAGGCGACAGCCGGCGCAAGGTGCTGATGCAGGCGCCCAAGAACGGTTTCTTCTACGTGCTGGACCGCGCCACGGGCGAACTGCTGTCCGCAAACAACTATATCGATATCACCTGGGCCACCCACGTCGATATGGCCACGGGCCGGCCGGTGGAAGTGCCGGAGGCGCGCTACCAGGATGAGCCCTACACCGTATTCCCCTCCTACCTCGGCGGCCACAACTGGCATTCGATGTCCTATAGCCCGGACACCGGGCTGGTCTATATACCGGTGCTCGACTTCCCCGCCAACTACGGCCAGCCCGAGAACTTCGACTACAACCCGGGCGCGGCCAATACCGGGGCGGATGGTATCGTGGGATCATTGCCCGACGCACAGGCCGAGCGCGACGCGTTCCGCGCCCTGGTCAAGGGGCGCCTGCTGGCCTGGGACCCGGTGAAGCAGCAGGAGGCCTGGCGCGTCGAGCACAAGGGGCCGTGGAATGGCGGCGCGCTGACCACCGCCGGCAACCTGGTCTTCCAGGGGACGGCGGACGGCACCTTCGTCGCCTATACCGCGGACAAGGGGGAGAAGCTGTGGTCCTTCCCCACCCACACCGGCGTTGTCGCCGCGCCCATCACCTATGAAATCGACGGCGAGCAGTACGTCTCCATCAACGTCGGCTGGGGTGGTGCATTCGCCCTGGTCTTCGGCGAGTTCGTCCAGGCGGAAAGCCTACCCAACGTCAGCCGTATCCTGACCTTCAAGCTCGGCGCGGACGGCTCCCTGCCGAAGCCGGACTGGAAGCCAGCGGTGGTATTCAACCCCCCCGCCCTCGATGCCTCGGATGAAACCCTGCGCGAAGGCTTTGCCACCTACCAGGACGTCTGCATGGGTTGCCATGGCCTCAATGCGGTATCCGGCCTGCTGATCCCGGACCTGCGGGGCTCCGCCTACCTCTGGGATGCCGCAGGCTGGAACGACGTGGTCCTGGGCGGCAAACTGCGCGATCGCGGCATGGCAGCCTTCGCCGAAAATATCAGCAAGTCGCAGAGTGAAGCCATCAGGGCCTACGTAACGCAACAGGCCCATCGCGCGCAACGCCTCGAGGCAGCAAGGTAAGCGCCAGGCAGCCGACGCATTGTCCGCCACTGACGGCTTCGCGTTCCCGCCATCTGGCAGCGTCTATGGCGGCGTGACAATCTCCCCGTGCAGGACCATGTTTGGGCGCCGTCGCTGCGCTCCCGCGTCCAAAATGCTCCTGTGGTCGCGTTTTGTTGAACCGGTGGCTTCAAACCACATACTCCCCCACCACCACCTACAAAAAAGGCTCCCTGTGGGAGCCTTCTTGGCAGGTGGCGGTGAGGGAGGGATTTGAACCCTCGATACGTTTCCGTATACACACTTTCCAGGCGTGCGCCTTCGACCACTCGGCCACCTCTCTATTTTGAGGAATTAATTCTCCTCTTCCAAGTACAAATCTATTAATCCTTCAGGAGTTTGCACCAAAATATTTTCATTTTC
>JAWVYG010000092.1:0-7874 GCA_033722815.1 Halioglobus sp. | reverse complement strand
CAGTGGGGGCACGACTTCCGCGCCGACTACCTGCGCCTGAGCCTGTTGCACGAGCGCTTCCCCGAGGTGCCGCGCATCGCCCTGACGGCCACGGCGGATGAGCGTACCCGCGGCGAGATCGTGGAGCGGCTGGACCTGGGCAGCGCGCAGAAGTTCATCTCCGGTTTCGACCGCCCGAACATTCGCTACCGCATCGCGCTGAAGTACAACGTGAAGTCGCAGCTGCTGCGCTTTTTGAAAGACGAGCACCCGCGGGACAGCGGCATCGTCTACTGCCTGTCGCGCAACAAGACCGAGCAGATTGCCGAGTGGCTGTGCGGTGAGGGCTTCAACGCCCTGCCCTACCACGCCGGCCTGCCCGCCGCCACGCGGGCCACCCACCAGTCGCGCTTCCTGCGCGAGGACGGGGTGATCATCGTCGCCACCATCGCCTTCGGCATGGGCATCGACAAGCCGGACGTACGCTTCGTCGCCCACCTGGACCTGCCGAAGACCATCGAGTCCTACTACCAGGAGACCGGCCGCGCCGGCCGCGACGGCGAACCCGCCGACGCCTGGATGATCTACGGCCTGCAGGACGTGATCAAGCTGCGCCAGATGATGGAGGGCTCGGAGGGCAGCGAGGAGCACAAACGCGCCGAGCAACAGCGCCTGAACGCCATGCTGGGGCTGTGCGAGATCACCAGCTGCCGCCGCCA
This sequence comes from Halioglobus sp., assembly GCA_033722815.1. GTDB lineage: Bacteria > Pseudomonadota > Gammaproteobacteria > Pseudomonadales > Halieaceae > Marimicrobium. The sequence continues at coordinate 7,176 of JAWVYG010000092.1, read as the reverse complement.
GGCCCTGCTGGCCTACTTCGGCGACGAGCTCGCCGAGCCCTGCGGCAACTGCGATACCTGCCTGGAGCCGGTGAATACCTGGGACGGCACCGAGGTGGCGCGCATGGCGATGAGCGCCTGCCACCGCACCGGGCAGCGCTTCGGCGTGAACCACCTGATCGACGTGCTGCGCGGCAGCGATTCCGACAAGATCATCCAGAACGACCACCACCAGCTGGCGGTCTACGGCCTGGGCGTGGAGCTGGACAACAACCAGTGGCGCTCGGTGTTCCGTCAGCTGGTGGCGCGTGGCTTCCTCAGCGTGGACATGGCGCGCTTCGGTGCGCTGCGGCTGGAGGAGAAGTGCCGCCCGGTACTGCGCGGCGAACAAACCCTGGAGTTCCGCCGCGACGTCAAGCAGTCCACGGGCGCCAGGCGGCAGACGAAGACACCGCTGCCGGAGGACCTGGACGTGGGCCTGTGGGAAGCGCTGCGCGAACGCCGCCGCGTGCTGGCCGAGGACCAGGGCGTACCGCCCTACGTCATCTTCCACGACAGCACCCTGCAGGAGATGTGCGCCACCATGCCCCAGTCCATGGCCGAGTTCGCCCGCCTGGGCGGCGTGGGTGAACGCAAGCTGGAGAAATACGGCGGCGACTTCCTGCAGGTGATCAACGCGCACCTGGCGGAGCACGCCTGACCCCCATTTCACCACTGCCATGCCACCTGGGGCCCTCCCGCACGGCGCGAAGCCCATCGCAAGCCCGAAAAGCCATCGCGCCGGGTGTTGATCTATCTCGGGGAGCCACATTTTGCCACCCGCTAAACTAAACGAATCTACTGATGGAGGAATGCGCATGTCTGGCAGGTACCTGCTGCCACCGGCCCTGCTGGACACCGGGGGCCGGGGCAGGAAAGCGGGATTCGAGTTCGAGTTCGGCCACCTCTCCGTGCTGCAGACCGCCGAGGCCTTGCAGGCGTCGCTGGGTGGCGAACTGGAGGTGAAAACCCCCTTCGAGGTGACGCTGCGCGAGTCGGCCATGGGCCGCCTGAAGATCGAGCGCGACGCGGACATCCTGAAGTCGGTCAAGTACCGCCGCTGGATGGAGCAGCTGGGCGTGGAGTTCGAGCCGGGGACGCTGGCGCACGACATCGAGGCCAATATCGACACCGCAAGCGCCCTGCTGATTCCCTGCGAGGTGGTGACCGAGCCCATCCCGTTCACGGAGCTGGAGCGGCTCGATACGCTGATCGCGGCGCTCAACACCCTGGGCGCCGAGGGCACGCAGGATTCGCTGATGTACGCCTTCGGCATGCACATCAACCCCGACGTGCCCGCCACCGACGCCGGCACCCTGCGGCGCTACCTGCAGGCCTTCCTGCTGCTGCACACCTGGATCATCGAGATCTCCGGCACGGACATCACGCGGCGCTTTCTCACCAAGTACATCGATCCCTTTCCCCAGCCCTACCTGGAGCTGGTGCTGGCGCCGGATTACCGGCCGGACCGCGCAGCCTTCATGTCCGACTACCTGGAGCACAACCCCACGCGCAACCGCGCGCTGGACCTGCTGCCGGTGCTGTGCGACCTGGACAGCGAGTGGGTGCTGCAGGTGATCAACGAGGAGGAGCGCGAGCTGGTCAAGGGCAGGCCCGCTTTCCACTACCGGCTGCCGGACTGCCGCCTGAACGCACCGGGCTGGACGCCCGCCGAGCCCTGGAACGAGTGGGTCTACGTGGAGAAGCTGGCGGCCGACGAGGCGCTGCTGCAGGAGCTGGTCGGGGCCTGGCAGGAGAACAACGCGACGTTCTCCATCGCACCGAAAACCAACTGGGCGCTGCACCTGACCTCGCTGCTCAGCCGGAAATTCTTTGAAAGGTAGCGCGGACGGTGCGCGGCAGGACAACCATCGGTGTCACCGGGCCCGACCGCGGCGGCCTGATCGCCTGGTGGATGACCGCCTGGGCGGTGCGCCGCTGCGGCGGCGTGCCCGTACGCATCACCCCGAGCAGGCCGCGTGAGGGCATCGCGCTGCACGGCCTCATCATTGGCGGCGGCACAGACGTGGACCCGCTGCACTACGGCGAGGACAGCGTCGCCGACGATGACGACCAGCCCGGTACCGTACTGGACTGGATCATCGGCCTGACGCTGGGCCTCGCGCGCATGCTGTTCGCCACCGGCTCCAACCAGGATTACGACCCGGACCGCGACACGCTCGAAACGGGTCTCATCCGGCGCGCGCTGTACGAGGACATTCCCATACTCGGCATCTGCCGCGGCGCGCAGCTGATGAACGTGGTGCTCGGCGGCACGCTGCACCAGAGCATCGAGCACTTCTACACCGAGGACACGCGCAACGTGCGCAGCATCCTGCCGCGCAAGCGCATCACGCTGGCGGCGCACAGCCACCTGCAGCAGATACTGCAAACGCCCACCTGCATCGTGAACGCCCTGCACGACCAGTCGATCAGGACGCCGGGGGAGCAGGTCACGATCAGCGCCACCGAGCACACGGGCGTCATCCAGGCGATCGAGAGGCGCGAGCACCGCTACTTCATCGGCGTACAGTGGCACCCCGAGTACATGCCCCAGAGCGCCGCGCAATTGCGCCTGTTCAGGCAACTGGTGCACAGCGCCGCGCACGGTGCTGACGGCGCCGTCTGAAACCCCGCCCCACGCCCGCGACCGCTCCCCGATCGCGACCCGAAAAACATAGCTGGCGCGCTAAAAACCCGTGAAAATCCCCGAAAACCGCCTGTTAAGGTGCCCAGCTTTTGCCCCGTCTACAGGCGCCCGCCATTGATCATCACACACTGCACCGGCGTATCTTGTACGTGTGAAAAAGAGCCGTAGAAGCGATGCCGATAGTGAGTGACAGAGACGACAATTCCGCCGAGTGGCTGTTCAGCCAGTCGAGCAACTTTCCGCTGCTCCGTGCCGACGAGGAGCAGCAGGTGGACGCGCAGAAGTGGCACGCGGTGGAGCAACTGCAACAGCTGTTCGTGACCGACGCGCCCGCGCGGCGCTACCTGGCACTGTGGGCGACCAACCTGCGCGACCGTCCACCACAGATCGGCGACTTCGCGGTGCGCGACCACTACAAGTGCCTGCGGCGGGAGCAGCAGCACCTGCTCGAGGACGGCGCGTCGCGCAAGGCGCTGGAAGCGCTGGCGCGGCGCCTCGAGCGCCCCGCAAAGCAGGAGCCGGATCACGCGGCGATCGCCGAAATCCACATGGGCGCCGCCCTCACCGCGGGCATCGCGGAAGTACTGCTAGGCTCCGACGAAGCGCACGACACGGCGCGGGCGCTGCTGCACTGGCAGGCGCACTGGCCGCAGGACCCGCAGCAGGAGGGTGCACAGCCCGGCGCCCGGACGCGGAAACAGGTGGCGCAGGCGCTGAGGCTGTACCACGAGGCGCGAGAGAAGCTGGTGGTGCACAACATGCGCCTGGTCTACTCCATCGCCGGGCGCATCAACTCCCGCGGCCTGCCCTACCCGGACCTGGTGCAAAGCGGCATGCTGGGGCTGCTGCGCGCCGCGGAGAAATACGACCACCGGCGCGGCTATCGCTTCAGTACCTACGCCTACAACTGGATCAACCAGACGACACGACAGCTGGTCGAGGACATGCAGGGCATCGTGCGCTATCCCGGGGGGCTGAACGACAAGCTGTCGCGCCTGTACCGCGAGCGCATGCACCTGCTGGCCAGCACCGGGCGCGAGCCGCGCACGGAGGAACTCGCGGCGCGGTTGAAGATGAAGCCCGAGGCCGTGGATGAACTGCGGCAGGTCAGCAACCTGTCGCTGTCCATCGACGCGCGCGCCGGCAACGACGACGACGGGGTGACCCTCGGCGAGACCCTCGCCGGCGGGCCTTACGACGACACGGCGAAAGCCGCGCAGACCGGCTCGCTGCGCCGCTGCCTGCTGAACGGCATCGACACGCTCGCCAAGGCGGAGCAGCGGGTCATCATGCTGCGCTGGGGGCTGTCCGGTTCGCAGCCGCTCTCACGGCGCGAAATCGCCCTGCAGATGCAGGTGTCCACGGAATGGGTGCGGCAGCTGGAGGCGTCCGCCATGGCCAAGCTGCGCAACGACCCCGAACTGGTCGCGGTGTTCGAGTCGCAGGAAACAGCCGACACCTGACGGCGTCGGCGCTTCAGGCGGCGGCGACGCGGGGGCTGTAGATCTCGGCCAGCGCCGATCCCACGCCGGGATAGACGAATTCGAAGCCCGCCGCCTGCAGCGCCCTGGGTACCACGCGCTGCCCGTTGAGCAACAGCTCGTTCGCCATCTCACCAAACAGCGCGCGCATGGCCACGCCCGGCACGGGCATGCCGGCCAGCACCCGGTAATGCTCGCGCAGTGCCTCGGCAAAAGCGCGGGCGCGCACCGGCTCCGGGCTGCACAGGTTGAAGGGGCCCTCGAGATCGCCGCGCAGCAGCAGGAAGCGCATGGCCCTGATCACGTCCTGTCGATGGATCCAGCTGAACCACTGCTGCCCCGACCCGGCCCAGCTCGCCACGCCGAGCCGGAACGAACGCGCCATTTCCTGCAGGGCGCTGCCTTTCCGGTCCAGCACGACGCCCAGGCGCAACTGGCACACCCGGGTGCCGAGCGGCTGCGCGGCCAGCGCCGCGGCCTCCCAGTCGGCGCACAACCGCTGGGAGAAACCCGCGACCGTGGCGGCGTCCTCCCCCAGCTCCGCGTCGCCCTGGTGGCCGTAGTAACCGATGGCGCTGGCGCTGAGCAGCACCGGCGGGGGGTGATCGAGGCGCTCGAACAGCCGCACGAGGGCCGCGGTGGTGTCCACCCGGCTGGCGACGATTTGCTGCTTGTAGGCGGCGGACCAGCGCCGCCCGGCCAGGGAGGCCCCCGCCAGGTTGACGACGGCGTCGAACTGCTCGGACCCCGACAGGTCGTCGAGGGAACGGATGAAACGGCAGCGCGGCCCGCCGCGGTGCGCCGCCCGGCTCAGGATGACCACCTCGTCACCCGAGTCGAGCAGGTCGGCGACCAGCGCCGTGCCGATAAAACCTGTACCGCCTGTCACAAGCACGCGCATGCGCTGCTCCATTGCGAGCCATTTACAGTTGATACGCCCGCTACCGGCGGCGGATCAGGCCGCGCCCCCGTCATCGGAAGCGCCCGCAAGGCCGTATACTAACCCTGTGACAGGCATATCTGAACAGACCGGGCGCCTCGCCGACTTCATCCTCGCGCACCCGCGCCTGGTGGTGCTGACCGGCGCCGGGATCAGCATGGACTCGGGCATACCCGCCTACCGCGATCTCGACGGCCGCTGGCTGCCGCGGCCGCCCATCCAGGAACGCGACTTCGTGCGCGAGCCCGCCACGCGCCGGCGCTACTGGTCGCGTTCATGGTACGGCTGGCCGCGGATGCGCGACGCGCAGCCCAACGCCGGCCACCGGGCGCTGGCCGAGCTGGACCGGCTCGGCCGCGTGGCGCTGCTCAACACGCAGAACGTGGACGGCCTGCAAGAGAAGGCCGGCAGCGCCAACGTGGTCGACCTGCACGGGCGGGTGGACCGCGTGCGCTGCATGCACTGTGATGCGCTGCATCACCGCGAGCGCGTGCAGCAGATGCTGGACAGGGATAACGACTGGCCCGACATCACGGCGGACGCCCGTCGGCCCGACGGCGACTGGCACGTCCCCGACGCGCTCGCCGAGCACGTGGTATTGCCGCGGTGCGAGGCCTGCGGTGGCGACCTGCGGGCGGACGTCGTGTTTTTCGGTGGCTCCGTGCCGGCCCGGCGCGTACAGGCCTGCCGCGACGCGGTTGCGCACAGCGACGCGCTGCTGGTCGTGGGCAGCTCCCTGAAGGTGTTCTCCGGCTTCCGCTTCTGCCGCCAGGCCCGCCAGCTCGGCAAGCCCATCGCCATCGTCAACCCGGGCGCCACCCGCGGCGATGAGCTGGCGGACACGCTGCTGCGCACCCCCGCGGGCCCGCTGCTGGACGCCGCCGCCGCGCGGCTGCGCGGCCTGTCAACGGCCAGCGCCGCCCATACTGCGGCCCCCTGAAACGGCCCGGCGCTGATCGGGCGCGACCCCGCGTCCGTATTATCCTCAAAGCCCACGAGGACAATGCACCATGCGACCACTTCTTGCCGCCATCCTGGCGCTCACCCTGTCCGCCTGCGCGGGTGTGCAGGTCACCGACTACTCGGATGCCGAGCCGGCGTTCATACTGGAGGAATTCTTCGACGGCCGCCTGACCGCCCACGGGGTGGTACAGGATCGCTCAGGAAGGGTCATCCGCCACTTCAACGCCGACATCGAGGCCTACTGGCGCGATGGCGTCGGCACCCTGGAGGAAGACTTCGTGTTCGATGACGGGGAGGAGCAGCGCCGGGTCTGGACATTGACCCCGGCAGGCCCCGACCGCTACATCGGCACCGCCGGGGACGTCGTCGGCGAGGGGGAACTACTGCGGGCCGGCAACAGCGTGTTCCTGGACTACGTGCTGCGCATCCCCTACGGCGACGGCACGATCGACGTGCGGGTCGACGACCGCATGTATCTCGTGTCTGACACTGTGCTGTTGAACGAGTCGGAGTTGTCCAAGTTCGGCGTGCGCGTCGGCCAGCTGCTGCTCACCATCGTGCGCCACGCCGACCCGGCATGAGGAATGAGGTCGGTGCCGGGCGCTGCCCTACAGCACCGACTCGATAGCCTCGCGCAGCTTCGGGCTGTCCGGCGTGGTGCCGCTGCCGAACTGGCCGACCACGCGGCCCGTGCCATCCACCACGTATTTGTTGAAGTTCCAGCGCGGCGCCTGGCTCTGGCGCGCCAGCTCGGCGAACACCGGGTTGGCGTCGTCGCCGCGCACGCTGGAGGGAGCGATCATGGTGAACGATACGCCGTAGTTGACGTAGCAGATATCCGCGGCCTCGGCCTCGGTGTCCGCCTCCTGGCGGAAATCGTCGCTGGCAAAGCCGACCACCTGCAACCCGCGCTCACCGTACTGCTTGTGCAGCGCTTCGAGACCGCGGAACTGGCCGGTGAAACCGCAGTGGCTGGCCGTGTTGATGATCAGCAGGGGTTTGCCCTCGGCCAGGCTGCACAGGTTCACTGATTCCTTGCTGTGCAGCTTGCGCAGGTCGTGGTCCAGGAACGCCGGGCACTCGGCGAACGCACTGCCGGAGAGCACCAGGCCCGCTGTCAAAAT
>JAWVYG010000091.1:0-7921 GCA_033722815.1 Halioglobus sp. | reverse complement strand
GTCACGCAGAAGCTGCCCAGCGGATCGATGGCCAGCGTGCGCTGCTCCTCGTCGGCAATGCGCATCAGGCTGGCTCCGATGGGGGAAGATCGCCGTCCACCCGGCACAGGGCCTGCAGCCCACAGTAATCACAGCTGTTTGGCTGCGGGTCGACCGCGGCATCGCCGTCGAGAAATTGCTGTGCAAGTCTTTGCAGGGTGTCGCGCCAGGAGTCGTTGAGGGCAGACCAGTCGGCAAATGCCTCGCCGCGCCTGTTCGTTGCCGCGTGAATGTCTGCGTTGATACCCGGTATCGAGTCGACTTCCCCCAGGCCCACGTAGGCGCACTCGCTCGGTCGCAGTCGGGCGAACGCCAGCGCTGCGGGGACGGCGTCGACGCACAGGCCGTAGAGCAGCAGCTGCGGTCGCGCGGGCCGCTCGCCGAGCCAGTCCGACGCCCGCGCCACGCCGGTCTTGTAGTCGATGATGACCCTGGAGCCGTCGGGCAGCTCGTCTATGCGATCTACGCGCAGGTTGAGCTCCAGCCGCGACAGGCTGGCAGTGATGTCCTGTTCCATCGCGGCGACGACAAACGCTCCGCGCTGCCGCTCGACCTCCAGCCACTGTTCCAGCAGGGCGCGCAACCGCTGCGCTTCCAGCTCGACGCAGGCGGATCCCAGTGCGATGCGCCGGTGGTCCGGCAGCGCCTCGAGGCCCACGGTCACCGACTTGTCGATGGCCGCGGCAAGTTGCGCGGGCGCCATCGCCAACAGCGCGGCCTGGTCGCCAATAACCGACCACAGCACCTGTAGCGCCTCGTGCACGATGTGCCCGCGCTCAGCTGCGGCAATGCCGACGCTGAAATCCGCCAGGGGCGAGACGCGCAGGCGATGTCGCGCGAAGGCGCGAAACGGGCACTGCGATTGCGACTCGACCAACGCCGCGCCGCCGCGCAGGCTGTCCAGTTCCGCGTCGCCCACGGCAGGCGCGAGGTGATCGCTGACAAGCACGCGCGCGGCCTCGCCCTGCCGCCGGACCCACTCCGGCACCAGCGCCGGGACATCGTGCTTTGCGGAGTCCGTCGCGCCGTGCAGCAGGGCACCCGGCCTGTCCTCCACGCCGTCCATCTGCGTACTGTAGCTGGCGTGCACGGTACCGCAGCCGCGGCGGTACTGGCCGAGGAGATCCTGCGCGTAGCGCCACTCCCTTTCGGGGGTGGCGTGGGGCATGCCGCGCTCGGCCTGCAGGGACACGGGAATCAGCGGGTTGGGCCTGGCCGGGGCCGGCCAGGTATTGCTCTGCGCGCCGACGATCCACAGGTGATCGAATGCCAGCCCCGCGGCCTCCAGCGGCCCGAGTACCTGCACGGCGCTGTCGGCGGTCTGCGGGTGCGACACCTGGCGCCGGCAACTGTCGCGCAGCAGCTGCAGCGCCCGCGAAAACTCGAGCGCGGGGCAGACCGCATCCAGTGCGCAGAACTCATCCAGGGTGGCGTACCAGCGTGATACCTGCTGAAACTCCAGCGAATCCAGCGGTTCGCTCCCGGGCCAGCCCCAGACGTCGAGCACCCGGCTGACCAGCGTTACCCAGTCCGATGGCCGGTGCCGCTGACGCAGTTCGCGCATGCCGGCAACCGTCATCAGGCGCGCACCGAACGCCAGGGCCTGCCCGCCCTGCGACTGCGGGCGGTTGGCGAAGTGGCGCAATGCGCCGACCTCGAGCTCCTCGCTGCCGCCATCGAGCAGGCGACGCAGGAACGCCTGGGCGTCCGCGGTATCGACATCCGGCAGATCGACAAAGCGCGAGCGGAACAGGGCTACCACGTCGGTCACCGCAACCCGGCCCGACACCAGCGCGAGCAGGGCCAGCGCATCGCGGATCACCGGCGCATGCGCCAGCGGTATGCCGGTGGAAAAATTGACCGGCAGGCTGTTGTAATCCTCGCCCAGGCAGTCGAACTCCCGCCGCAGGTGATACTCCAGCGCCACCCGATCGGCGTCCGGGCCGCTGAACACGATGGCGAGCGTGTCGTCGGGAGCCGTGCGCTGCTGCCGCGCCGCCCAGGCGGCAACGCCGCGTATCTCCTCCCTGGTATCGGCGAACGGATGCAGTACGAGGGCGCTGTCGGCGCCTCCGGGGTCCAGCGACTCCAGGTGGGATGTCTGCGTCGCGAGGGCCATGCGCACCAGCGGCGCCAGCTCACCCGCCTCGAGCAGCACCGCAGGCGGCAACCCCGGCTGCTTTTGCAGGTGCGCCAGGGCCTGCAGGCAGTCAACCGCCGTACACTGGCCCTGCTGTTGCAGACGCAGGTCGAAGGCCTCGCGCCAGGCGAGGAAGCGGGCGCAATCGCCCTGGGTCGCGAACACCGAGGCAACCGCCGCATCGCCGCTGTCGAGCTGCCAGCGCAGCAGCAGGTCGCGGGCCTGCGCGGCCAGTTCGGCTGCGCCCGCCGGATCGATCAGCGCGGACGGGTCGGCATCGCCCAGGTCTTCGAGGATGACCTGTTCCCAGACGGCGCGCTCCTGGCCGGCGTTCAGCGGCAGCAGCGGTGGTAACAAGCCCTCCCTCACCGCGACGTCCCAGCGCTGTTGCAACCAGCGCTCCAGCGGAAATACCGCAGGCGACTCCCACACGCTTGCGCCGCTCGCCACCCGCGCCGCGGCCCATTCCTGCCTGATCCGACGCGCCAGGCGCGTATTGGGCGTGAGCAACACGCAGCCCCGCGCCGCGAAAGGCTCGAGCGTCGAAATGTCGTATAGCCGGTGGGCCAAGCCCGGATCTCCTGTGCGCCAATATCCCCATTGCCGCGGGGCGAAAGGCCAGTTTGCAGGCATGCGCCGGCCATGTCGAGAAAGCGCGTTGGGCATGCGCTGGAAAATGCGACAGGTCGCCGCTAGCCTACACAAAACCCTGCAGGTACTATAAAATTCGCGCCCGATTCAATGACCCGCCAGGCCGATTCAGCCAGTACACGACCGCTGCGCGGGCAGCGTTTGCAGGTATCCCCCGATGAGCAACATCGAAGTACACAACATCAATGTGGACTCGCAGAATGTCCTGATCACGCCGGAGCAGCTGAAGAGCGCGCTGCCCATGTCTGAATCAGTGCACGACACGCTGGTCGAGAGCCGCCAGGTGATAGAGAACATCCTCGACCGCAAGGATCATCGGCTGTTCGTGGTGGTCGGCCCCTGCTCCATACACGATCCGAAGGCGGCGCTGGACTACGCCCGCAGGCTGAAGGCCCTGTCCGATGAATTGTCGGACACCCTGTACATCGTCATGCGCGTCTACTTCGAGAAGCCACGCACCACCGTGGGCTGGAAGGGCCTGGTCAACGATCCGCACCTCGACGACTCCTTCATGATCGAGGAAGGCCTGCACATAGCGCGCAAACTGCTGCTGGATATTCTCGAACTCGGCCTGCCCACGTCGACGGAAGCCCTCGACCCCATCTCACCGCAGTACCTCCAGGACCTGATCAGCTGGACGGCTATCGGGGCGCGCACCACCGAATCCCAGACACACCGGGAAATGGCAAGCGGCCTGTCATCGGCTGTGGGCTTCAAGAACGGTACCGACGGTGGCCTGACCGTGGCGACCAACGCGCTGAAGTCCGCCACCAAGCCGCACCGCTTCCTCGGCATCAATCGCCAGGGACAGGTCTCCGTATTCACCACGCGCGGCAATCCCTACGCGCACATCGTGCTGCGCGGCGGCAGCCAGGGCCCCAACTACGACTCGGTACACATAAAGCTGGCGGAGGACGCACTCACCAAGGAGGGCGTTTCGGCGAATATCATGGTGGACTGCAGCCACGCCAACTCCAACAAGCAACCCGAACTGCAGCCGCTGGTGGCGGAAAACCTGTGCAACCAGATCATCGAAGGCAACCAGTCCATCGTGGCAATGATGATCGAGAGCAACCTGGAGGCGGGCAACCAGTCGATCCCCGACGACCTGGCGCAGCTGCGCTACGGCGTGTCGGTAACCGACGGCTGTATCGACTGGGACACCACCGAGCAATGCCTGCGGGACATGCACGGCAAACTGAAGGACGTGCTGCCGGGCCGCATGTAGCGCACACCCGGCACCACCGCAACCACCGGAGCCGCCGGGGCCTGTGCAGCCTGTTGAAAGGGTCTCAGTCGAGTGCAAGTCAAGCGGTGCGCCGCCCGGGAGCAAGTTGGCTAAAAAGCGGAGTGTACACGACAGTACATGAGCAGGGCCCACCCCGCGAAGCGCTTTGGGTGTTTTTCGCCAACTTCCAACGCAGGATTGTGCCGGCTGAGGCTCTTTCAACAGGTTGCTAGTAGTAGGCCTGGGACGTGTCGGAGTGATCGGTAATATCGCGCACGCCGGCCAGCTGCGGGACCTGCTCCAGAAGGGTCTTCTCCACCCCGCCTTTCAAGGTCATGTCGACCGCGCTGCACCCCTGGCAGCCGCCGCCGAACTGCAGCACAGCGAACATGTCATCGGTCACCTCGATCAGGCTGACCTCACCGCCGTGCGCCGCCAGCGCCGGGTTCACCTCGTTGTACAGCACGTAGTTGATACGGTCCTCGACCGGGCTGTCATCGCTGACCCGCGGCATCTTCGCGTTCGGCGCCTTGATCGTCAGCTGGCCGCCCATGCGGTCCTTGGCGTAGTCGACCAGGGCGTCCTCCAGGAACGGCAGGCTGCGCCCCTCGTACCACACGGTGAACTGCTCCAGCTCGCGTTTCTCATCGCCCTCCTGCACGTCTCCCTCGCGACAGTAGGCGATACAGGTTTCCGCCCGGGGGGTGCCGGGCTGGTTGATAAACACGCGCACGCCGAGCGCGTCCTCCTGCTTGGCGAGCAGTTCCGCGAGATAATCCTGCGCTGACTGGGTGATAGTGATCATTGCCTGAACCATTCCGAGTAATTTACTCAGGTATTATAACAAAGTAATGTGCAAAAGTGTGAGCTTTGCCGAGAATCGACGGCAGCCAAAGGCCATAATCTGCTAATATAGCTGACTTTTTTCAGGCCGCGACTCGCCGGCCACCAGGACAGCGACAGGACACTCCATGGGCAGTGACAGCAACAGCAGCAGCGCATTGAAGGAGGCGCTGAAACAGCGCATCCTGGTCATCGATGGCGCCATGGGGACCATGATTCAGGCAGAGGCCCTGCAGGAGGCGGATTTCCGCGGCGAGCGCTTCGCGCAGCACCCGTCTGACCTGAAGGGCAACAACGAGTTGCTGAGCCTGACGCAGCCGCAGGTGATCGCGAAGATTCACCGGGCCTTCCTCGAGGCCGGCGCGGACATCATCGAGACGAACACCTTCGGCAGCACGCGGGTCGCCCAGGCGGACTACGGCCTCGAGGACATCGCCGCCGAACAGAATCTCGCCGCCGCGCGCATCGCCAGGGAGGTCGCCGACGAGTTCACCGCCCGCACCCCGGAACAGCCGCGCTTCGTAGCCGGCGTGCTGGGGCCCACACCGAAAACCGCGTCGATTTCACCCGACGTGAACGACCCGGGCGCGCGCAGCATCACCTTCGACGAACTGCGCGAGACCTATGCGGAGGCGACCCGCGCCCTGATCGAGGGCAATGTCGACCTCATCATGATCGAGACGATCTTCGACACGCTCAACGCCAAGGCCGCCATCTTCGCCGTGCGTGAGGTGTTCGACGTGTTGGGCATCGAACTGCCCATCATGATCTCCGTCACGTTCCCGGATATCAGCGGCCGCGTGCTGTCAGGCCAGAATCCGGAGGCCTTCTGGAACGCGGTGGCGCACGCGCAACCACTGATCGTCGGCAGCAACTGCGGGCGCCCCTACCGCGAGATACGCGCCTTCGCCGAGGACCTGTCGAATGCGACGGACGCGTACTTCAGCGCCCACCTCAACGCGGGACTGCCCAACGCCTTCGGCGAATTCGACGAGACACCCGAAATCATGCAGGCGGACTACGCGGAGTTCGCCGGCCGCGGTTTTCTCAACCTCGCCGGCGGCTGCTGCGGCACCACGCCCGACCATATACGCGCAATCGCCGAGGCGGTGCGGGATACACCGCCGCGCAAACTGCCCGAGCACGGCGGCGCCTGCCGCCTGAGCGGACTGGAACCCTTTAACATCAGCGAAGACAGCCTGTTCGTGAACGTCGGCGAGCGCTGCAACGTCACCGGCTCGGCGAAGTTCAAGCGCCTCATTCTCGACGGCAACTACGAGGAGGCACTGGAGGTCGCACGCACCCAGGTCGAGGACGGCGCCCAGATCATCGACGTCAACATGGACGAAGGCATGCTCGACGCCGAGCAGGCCATGGTGACGTTTCTCAACCTGATCGCCTCGGAACCCGATATCGCCCGGGTACCCATCATGGTCGACTCCTCCAAGTGGGACGTCATCGAGTCGGGTCTGAAATGCATCCAGGGCAAGGCCGTGGTCAACTCCATCAGCCTCAAGGCGGGTGAAGAGGAATTCCTCACCCAGGCCCGCCTGTGCCAGCGCTACGGCGCCGCCGTGGTCGTCATGGCATTCGACGAGGACGGACAGGCCGACAACCTGCAGCGGCGCAAGGATATCTGCCGGCGCAGCTACGACCTGCTGGTCTCCGAGCTGGACTTCAATCCCAACGACATTATTTTCGACCCGAACATCTTCGCCGTGGCCACCGGCATCGAGGAGCACAACAACTACGCCGTCGATTTCATCGAGGCCACCCGCTTCATCAAGGCGGAACTGCCGGGCGCACTGGTTTCGGGCGGCGTGTCCAACGTGTCGTTCTCGTTCCGCGGCAACAACCCCGTGCGCGAGGCAATTCACTCGGTCTTCCTGTACCACGCCATCAAGGCCGGTATGGACATGGGCATCGTCAACGCGGGGCAGCTGGCGGTTTACGACGAACTGCCGGACGACCTGCGCGAAGCGGTCGAGGACGTGATACTCAACCGGCGCGAGGACGGCACCGAGAGGCTGCTGGACATCGCCGAGAACTACCGCGACAGCGGTGGCGGCGGCGGCCGCGAAGAGGACCTCGCCTGGCGCGAACAGGGCGTGGCCAAGCGCCTCGAGCACGCCCTGGTCAAGGGCATCACCACGCACATCGTCGAGGACGCCGAGGAGGCGCGGCAGCAGTTCGATCGCCCGATCGAGGTTATCGAGGGCCCGCTGATGGACGGCATGAACGTTGTAGGCGACCTGTTCGGGGACGGCAAGATGTTCCTGCCGCAGGTGGTGAAGAGCGCCCGCGTGATGAAACAGGCGGTCGCCTACCTGCAGCCCTTCATCGAAGAGGAAAAGGACGAGGGCAACTCGAGTAACGGCAAGATCCTCATGGCCACGGTCAAGGGCGACGTCCACGACATCGGCAAGAACATCGTCGGGGTCGTGCTGCAGTGCAATAACTTCGAGGTCATCGACCTCGGGGTGATGGTGCCCTGCGAGCAGATCCTGGAAACCGCGCGACAGGAGCAGGTGGACATCATCGGGCTCAGCGGGCTGATCACGCCGTCGCTCGATGAGATGGTGCATGTCGCGGCCGAAATGCAGCGCCTGGAGTTCTCTGTGCCGCTGATGATCGGCGGCGCCACGACGTCAAAAGCGCATACAGCGGTCAAGATTGAGCCGCAGTACGACCGCGACGCCATCGTGTACGTGCCCGACGCCTCGCGCAGTGTCGCCGTTGCGAGCCAGTTGATGGGTTCGGGTAAAGCGCAGTTCACCCGGCAGTTGCAGGAGGAGTATGCCGTGGTGCGCGAACGCGTGGCCAACCGCCAGCCGGGCGCGCAGAAACTCAGCTACGCGGAAGCCGTGGCCAACGCCGCACGACCCGATTTCAGCGGCTACACGCCGCCCGTGCCGGGCTTCCTCGGCACCCGGGACTTCCAGGACTTCGACCTGGGCGAACTGGTCGAGACCATCGACTGGACGCCCTTCTTCATCACCTGGGAATTGTCGGGCAAGTTC
>JAWVYG010000090.1:0-7931 GCA_033722815.1 Halioglobus sp. | reverse complement strand
ATGCCGTCGGGGTGGGTCATGGCGTCGGGCTGTTTGCACAGGTCCAGCAGCGTGTGGGCGATGCGCCCGGACACGTCGACGAAGGCCAGGTCGGATAGCTTGCGCGTCGTCTGGCGCAGCCTGGCGCCGAGCTGGCGCGATACCGCGAACAGGATATCGGGAAACTGGTTGCGTATCTGGTGGAAGCGCTCGTAGGAAATTTCCGCGACCTCACACTGGGTCTTGGCCACGACCATGGCGCTGCGCGCCGTGGGTTCATCGTCGAACAGGCCCATTTCCCCGACAAAGTCTCCGGGATTGAGGTAGGCGACCACCAGCATGTGGCCCGGGTCGGTCTCGTCCTCGACCTGCACCGAGACGGAACCGTCCAGGATCAGGTACAGGGAATCTGCGTCGTCCCCCTGCTTGAGAATGGAACTCTTGGCTTTGTAATCCTTGCGCTGACAGTGGCGCAGGAAGTTCTCGACGTTTGGAAGCGTCTGCACGAGTTGCGGCTTGAGCAAAGCTTCGTCCTCCCCTTTGTGTTATTTACGCAAAATTCTAACCCGATCGGTGCCGAAGAAAAATGTAACTTGTTGTGCTAATCTCCTGCGCCTTCCAGATTTCACCGAGAGCGCACAGCGATGCAAGCGACAGTGAAGTGGTCCGACGGGGCCATGTTTATCGGCGAATCCGGCAGCGGCCACTCCGTCGTCATGGACGGGCCGGAGGATCTCGGCGGACGCAACATGGGGGTGCGCCCCATGGAGATGCTGCTGCTGGGGACCGGGGGCTGCTCCATCTACGACGTGCTGAGCATGTTGAAGAAGTCGCGCCAAACGGTGGTGGACTGCCGCGTGGAAATGGACGCCGAGCGCGCCGACGCGGTGCCGGCGGTATTCACCCGCATCAATATGCACTTCGTGGTCACGGGCACCGGGCTGAAGGAGAGTGCGGTCAAGCGCGCCGTGGAGCTATCCGCGGAAAAATACTGCTCGGCCTCGATCATGCTGGGTGCGGCCGGTGTCGAGGTCAGCCACAGTTACGAGATCGTGGAGTTCGACCCGGCCGCCTGAGCAGGACTCGGGTCGCGCCTCAGATGCGGTAGCTCGAGCGGGTCATCAGTTTCGAGACACCGCTCATCGCGTCCTTTACCGGTCTTGGAAAATCCGTGCCGCCTGCCTGCAGGGCATGGTCACCGTGGCGCTGCTCGTCCTCCAGCATCTGCTGCAGGATGAGGCGCGACTTCCTGTCGTCTTCCGGCAACTGCTTCAGGTGCTCGCGCAGGTGCTCGCACACCCGCTCTTCCGTTGCGGCCACGAAGCCCAGGCTGACCTTGTCGCCGATGGCGCCGGCCACCGCGCCCAGGGCGAAGGACAGCCCGTACCAGGCGGGATTGAGGTAGCTGGTGTGACTGTCCAACTCGCGCAGGCGCTCCTCGCACCACACCAGGTGGTCGGTCTCCTCGATCGCCGCCTGTTTCATGTCGTCGCGGACCTCGGTGAGCCGGGCGGTCATCGCCTGGCCCTGGTACAGGGCCTGCGCGCAGACCTCGCCGGTGTGATTCACGCGCATCAGGCCGGCCACGTGGCGGCGCTCGGCATCCGACAGGTCCGATTCGGTATGGCCCTGGGCGGGCGAGGGGCGGCTGGCGCTGTTGCCGCGATTGCTGACCGTGCGCAGCACCGCGTCGGCCTCGGTGATAATCCTGTCCAGCAGGGACAGTCGGCGCTTGCTCATGCGAAATCCGTGCGAGATTTGCCTCAACTATACCGCGCGATCGCGCGCCATCCAATGTCGCGCCGCAGCGTCACGCCGTCCCAGCTGATGCGGTCGACGGCGGCGTAGCAGGCGGACTGGGCCGCGGCGATATCATCGCCCAGGGCGGTGACGCAGAGCACGCGGCCGCCGCTGGTGACCACCTGTCCGTCGCTGCTGGCGGTGCCGGCGTGGAATACCTTTACGTCGTCGCTGTCCACGCCCTCCAGGCCGCTGATGGGCGCACCCTTGGCGTAGCTGCCCGGGTAGCCGCCGGCCGCCAGTACCACGCCGATGGCGCTGCGCGGGTCCCAGTCGGCACTTGCCGAGTCCAGCTCGCCGTCCAGCGCGCTGTTGCACAGCGCCACCAGGTCCGACTGCAGGCGCATCATGATCGGCTGCGTCTCGGGGTCGCCGAAGCGGCAGTTGTACTCGATGACCCTGGGCTGGCCGTGGGGGCTGATCATGAGACCGGCATAGAGAAACCCGGTGTAGTCGTTGCCCTCGGCGGCCATGCCCGCGATGGTCGGGTGGATGACCTGGTCCATGATGCGCTGGTAGACCGCGTCGTCCACCACGGGAGCCGGGGAGTAGGCGCCCATGCCGCCGGTGTTGGGGCCGGTATCGCCCTCGCCGATGCGCTTGTGATCCTGGCTGGTCGCCATCGGCAGGACGTTCCTGCCGTCGGCGATGACGATAAAGCTGGCTTCCTCGCCCTCGAGGAACTCCTCGATCACCACGCGGCAGCCCGCCTCGCCAAAGGCGTTGCCGGAGAGCATGTCCGTTACCGCCGCCTCGGCCTGTTCCAGCGTCTCGGCCACGATGACGCCCTTGCCCGCAGCCAGGCCGTCGGCTTTCACCACGATGGGCGCGCCCTGTTCGCGCAGGTAGGCCAATGCCGGCTCAAGTTCGGTGAAGTTGGCGTAGGCGGCGGTCGGAATGTCGTGTCGCGCGAGGAAATCCTTGGTGAAGGCCTTCGAGCCCTCCAGTTGCGCCGCGCCCCGGCCGGGACCGAAGCAGCGCAGTCCGCGCTGCGCGAAGTAGTCCACCACGCCGTCGACCAGCGGTGCTTCCGGACCGACAATGGTCAACCCGACTGCATTGGCTGCGGCAAAATCTGCCAGCGCGGGGAAGTCCATGACGTCGATTGCGACGTTCTGCAGCGCCGCTTCCCGCTCCGTCCCCGCATTGCCCGGGGCCACGAAGACAGTGTCTACATCCTGCGACTGGGCTGCCTTCCAGGCCAGCGCGTGTTCGCGCCCGCCGCCGCCGATTACCAGAACGTTCATGTAGGCAAGTACTCCCTGTGTGCGACCAGGTGGAGCGCGCGGGGGCGCGCTAGTGTCGGAAGTGGCGCTGGCCGGTGAACACCATGGCCATATCGTGCTCGTCCGCTGCCGCGATCACCTCCTCGTCGCGGATGGAACCGCCGGGCTGGATCACCGCCGCGATACCGCGCGCGCCGGCGTTGTCGATGCCGTCGCGGAAAGGAAAGAACGCGTCCGACGCCATCACCGAGCCCTTCACGCGCAGCTCGGCGTGCTCCGCCTTGATGGCGGCGATGCGCGCCGAGTTCACCCGGCTCATCTGTCCCGCCCCGACGCCCACGGTCCGGCCGTTGGCGGCATACACGATGGCGTTGGACTTGACGAATTTCGCGACCTTCCAGGCGAACAGCAGGTCCTGCAGCTCCTGCTGCGTCGGCTGCCTCTTCGTCACCACCTTGAGGTCGTCCGCGCCGACCATGCCGAGATCCCGGTCCTGCACCAGCAGACCGCCGTTCACACGCTTGTAGTCCAGCGCCGGCAGGGGAGCGGACCACTCGCCGCAGGCCAGCAGGCGCACGTTTTTCTTCTCTTTCACTGCCGCGACGGCCTCGTCGTCCACGAAGGGCGCGATGATGACTTCGACGAACTGGCGCTCGACGATGGCGCGCGCGGTGGCGCCGTCCAGCGGCCGGTTGAAGGCGATGATGCCGCCGAAAGCGGATTCACTGTCGGTGGCGAATGCCAGGTCGTAGGCCGTGCGGATATCCTCGGCCACGGCCACGCCACAGGGATTGGCGTGCTTGACGATAACGCATGCGGGCTCGTCAAAGTTCTTGACGCACTCCAGCGCCGCATCGGTGTCGGCCACGTTGTTGTAGGACAGCTCCTTGCCCTGGATCTGCCGCGCGGTGGCAATGCCGGCCTCGGCAGGGTTGGCCTCGACGTAGAATGCCGCGCGCTGGTGCGGATTCTCGCCGTAGCGCATCTCCTGCAGGCGCCGGAACTGGGTATTGAACGTGCGCGGGAAGTTGGCCGAACCGCCCGGCACCAGTGCGCCGAAGTGGTTGGCGATGGCGCCGTCGTAGGCCGCGGTGTGCTCGTAGGCCTTTATCGCCAGGTCGAAACGGGTGGCGTAGCGGGTGGCGCCGTCGTTGGCCTGCATTTCCTCGACGATCGCACCGTAATCGCTGCTGTTGACGACAATGGTCACATCCTGGTGGTTCTTGGCCGCGGCGCGCACCATGGTCGGCCCGCCGATATCGATGTTCTCCACGGCGTCCTGCAGCGTGCAGTCTGGCCGCGCCACGGTCGCCTCGAAGGGATACAGGTTGACCACGACCATGTCGATGGGCTGTATGCCGTGCTGCTCCATCACCGCGTCGTCCTGGCCGCGACGGGCGAGAATACCGCCGTGCACCTTCGGGTGCAGGGTCTTGACCCGACCGTCCATCATTTCCGGGAAACCGGTGTAGTCGGCGACCTCGGTCACCGTGAGCCCGCTGTCCCTGAGCAGGCGATAGGTGCCGCCGGTGGACAGCAACTCCACGCCCATCCCGTGCAGGGCGGCGGCGAAATCTGCAATGCCGGACTTGTCGGAGACGCTGATCAGGGCGCGCCTGACCGTCACAAGCTGATCGTCACTCATAGACTGTCAGCCCCTCAGCGCTTTCTGCTAATCAGGTCGTACTGCTTCAGTTTCTTGCGCAGGGTGCCGCGGTTGAGGCCGAGCATGATGGAGGCCTTGGTCTGGTTGTTGCGCGTATAGGCCATGATTTCTTCCAGCAGCGGCGCCTCGATCTCGGCCAGCACCATCTGGTAGACATCCGTCGACATCTGGCCGTCGAGTTCATCCAGGTAGGCGCGCACTGCACTGGTTACGGCGGCGCGCAGGTTGGAAGAGGAGACGGATGAAGAGGCGTTGTCGTCCTGCGTCTCCGCGTCGGAAAGGGGGGTGGGTGGTAGGGGTTCAGCCCTGGTCATGCTGCTAGATCCTCGTCGTTCTCGGTGGATGCCATGAGTGAAATATAGTCGAGCTGTTCGGCGGCGCTGCCAATGCGGTTGAAGAGCTTCCTGTGCGCCTGGCCCCGGCTGTCGTGCTGCAGGTACCAGCCCACGTGTTTGCGCGCGATGCGCAGGCCCATGAACTCGCCGTAGAACGCGTGCAGGTCTGCCACGTGGCGCGCAATTATCGCCAGTTGCTGCGCTCGCGAAGGGGACGGTGGCACGGCGCCGGTGTCCAGGTAGGCGGCGACCTGGCCGCACAGCCAGGGCCGGCCCTGTGCCGCCCGCCCGATCATCACGCCGGCCGCGCCGGTATGGGCCGCCACAAAGGCCGCCTTTGCGGGAGAATCGATATCGCCGTTGGCGAATACCGGAATCCGCGTATCGCTGACGATCGCTGCAATCGTGTCGTACTCCGCCTCGCCGCGAAAGGCGCACGCGCGGGTGCGACCGTGCACCGCCAGCGCAGCCACGCCGCAGTCCTCGGCGATGCGTGCGATGCGTGTGCCGTTGCGCGCGTCGGGGCTGGTGCCCGTACGTATTTTCAGGGTCACCGGCACGTCCACCGCGTCGACGACCGCCTGCAGTATGGCGCCGACGAGGGCCTCGTCTGCCAGCAGCGCGGATCCGGCGGCGCGCCGGCACACCTTTTTCGCCGGACACCCCATGTTTATGTCGATGATCTGGGCGCCATGCCTGACGTTGTAGCGCGCCGCTTCGGCCATCTGTTGCGGATCGCTGCCCGCGATCTGCACCGAGCGCGGCTCGATCTCATCGTCGTGACGGCTGCGCCATTGCGACTTGCGTGAAGCGCGCAGCTGCGGGTTGCTGCTGAGCATCTCCGACACGACCAGGCCCGCCCCGAAACGCGCGCAGAGGCGGCGAAAGGGCAGGTCCGTCACACCCGCCATGGGCGCCAGCGCGACGCGATTGGCCAGTTTGTAGGGTCCGATCTGCAGCATGTGACGGCTTGCGAAAATGGGGTATCCAGAAGAGCGCGTATCATACTCGCTCGCCCCTGCGGCGGGAAGAAAATACGGCGAAATTTTAGGCAAATTTTAGATTGCAAGGACCTGGCTCAGCCCTCAGTCGGGCAACACCCCGCGCAGGCAGGCCCAGCCATCCTTTTGTGCCGCTACCTGGAGCTCGATGTCAGCCGCGTAGTGGCGGCAGAGTGCGTCTGCCTGGGTATCGAGCAAGCCGGCCAGCAGCAGGGTGCCCCCGGGACGCAGCAGGTCCAACAGGGTCGCGGACAGTTGCAGCAGCGGGCCGGCGAGTATATTGGCGACCACGACGTCGGTCCGCCCCTGCCAGTGCTGCAACACCGCCGCCCCGGGCAGCGCCACCGGCAGTCGCTCTGCGGCAATGCCATTGCGCTGCGCGTTGTCGCGGCTCGCGGTCAACGCCTGCGGGTCATTGTCCACGCCCAGTACTCTGTTCGCGCCCAGTTTAAGGGCTGCGAGAGCAAGAATGCCCGAGCCGCAACCATAATCGACCAGGCACCTGCCCTGCAGCGGCATACCTTCCAGTTGCGCCAGGCACAGCGCCGTGGTCGGGTGCGTGCCCGTGCCGAAGGCCAGCCCCGGGTCCAGCAGCAGGTTGACGGCGTCGGGCTCCGGCGGCTCCAGCCAGCTCGGGCAAACCCACAGACGCTCACCGAAGCGCATCGGCTGGTAGTGGCGCATCCATTCCCGCTCCCAGTCCTTGTCTTCCAGGATCTCCACGCGCGGGCTGCACTGCGCCGCAACCTGCGTCGGCAGCCCATCCAGTACGGCCTGCATGTCGGTATCGGCGGGGTACAGCCCGGTGAGCCGGACCTGGCTCCACAGGGGAGTTTCGCCGGGGGCGGGTTCCAGCACGGGCTGGTCGGCGTTGTCCTCCAGCGTGACCGACACCGCGCCGGATGCCAGCAGCAGGTCTTCCAGCTGCGCCACGTTGCCGCGCTCGCCCTGCAGGCGCAGTTGCAGCCAGGTCACGTTATGCCTGACCGCGGTGACGATGCCGGCGGGGGTGCTGTGTTGGTCATGTGGGTGAAAACGCCTCGGGCGAGAGCGGGTTAGGAAGCGGAATATACACTACCGCGCATGAGCATTCTTAACGGCCGGCGCTCCGGACGGTTTCCAACGCAGGATTGTGCCGCCTGAGGCGCTGTGATTGTCATGCTGGTGAAAACGCCTCAGGCGAGTGCAAGTCAAGGCGGGAAGCGGTCAAAAAGCGGAGTGTACACGAAAGTACATGAGCATTTTTGACCGCTTTCCAACGCAGGATTGTGCCGCCTGAGGCGTTTTCACTAGTCTTCGAGTTTGGATTCGAGGTAGTGGATGCTCACCCCACCGGCGGCGAAGGCCTGGTCGCGCACAAGTTCGCGGTGCAGCGGCGTGTTGGTCCGTATACCTTCCACCACCAGCTCGTCGAGGGCCTGCGCCATGCGTGCCAGCGCGGTGTCGCGATCCTCGGCGTGGGTGATGATCTTGGCGATCAGGGAATCGTAGAAGGGCGGCACCGTGTAACCGTCGTACAGGTGCGTGTCCACGCGCACGCCGAGACCCCCGGGTGCGTGGAAGGTCGTCACCTTGCCGGGGGAGGGCAGGAAATTTTGCGGGTCCTCGGCGTTGATGCGGCACTCGAAGGCGTGACCGGTGAAGGTAACGTCGTCCTGGCTGATGGACAGTGGCTGGCCGCTGGCGATGCGCAGCTGTTCCTTGACGATGTCGAAACCGGTAATCATCTCGGTCACCGGGTGTTCCACCTGCACGCGGGTATTCATCTCGATGAAATAGAAGCCGCCGTCTTCGTACAGAAACTCGAACGTGCCGGCGCCACGGTAACCGATTTCGATGCAGGCGTTGACGCAGGCCTCGGCGACCTGGTCGCGCAGGTCCGCGGGGATGCCCGGGGCGGGCGCCTCTTCGAGGATCTTCTGGT
>JAWVYG010000089.1:0-7979 GCA_033722815.1 Halioglobus sp. | reverse complement strand
GCTTCGCCGGAAACAACATGCATCCCGAAGCCTTCCGCGTCTACGGCGGGCAGGTGCTGGCGCAGTGCGTCAGCGCCGCCGCGCAGACGGTCGACCAGGACCGTCATATACACTCCCAGCACGCCTATTTCCTGCGCCCCGGCAATCCCTCCAAGCCGATAGAGTTCGAGGTGGAGCGTGCCCGCGACGGCTTCAGTTTCAGTGCCCGCAGGGTGCTTGCGCTACAGGACGGCAAGCCGATCCTCGGCAGTTCCATGTCCTTCCAGGCGCCGTCCAGGGGCGATGACTACCAGCCGACCATGCCCGATGTGCCGCCGCCCGAGGAGCTGCCGAGTGAGCGCGAGCTCAGCCTGGAGGCGGGCAACCTCGACGAGAGCTTCATGATCACGACCGGGGAGGACCTCGACATCCGTGTGGTCGAGCCCGTCGACTGGGAAAACCCCGTGCCGCGCGAACCCGTCCTGCAGGCCTGGATGAAGACTACCGGCCCCGTACCCGACAATCGCGGTATTCACGAGTCGCTGCTGGCCTACCTGTCTGACGCCTTCCTGATCGACGTTTGCCTGATCGCCCACGGGCGCCATTTCGCCGGCCAGGATTTCCAGGTCGCGAGCCTGGATCACGCGCTTTGGTTCCACGAGGAGTTCCGCGCCGACGAGTGGCTGCTGCACACGGTGGAAGCGGAGCGGATCGGCGGCGGTCGCGGCCTGGCGCGCGGCAGTTTCTATACCCGAGACGGCCGTCTCATCGCCACGACCATGCAACAGGGTGTCATGCGCTTCCGCTGACATCCTGGTGCTATAGTTAGTGTTCAAGGCTTAACCCACAGGAATAGTGCCATGCCCCATCCCAGCATTACCGCCGAAACCTACCCCCACAAACCCGCGATTATCATGGGCGGCTCCGGGGAGATGGTCACCTACCGCCAGCTGGACGAGCGCTCCAACCAGGCGGCGCAACTGTTCCGTTCGCTGGGCCTGCAGGCCGGGGACCATATCGGGCTGATGGTGGAGAACCATCCGCGCTTCCTGGAAATCATCTGGGCGGCACAGCGCAGCGGCCTGGTCTTTACCCCGGTCAGCACGCACCTGACCAAGGACGAGACCGCCTATATCATGGAGAATTGTGGCGCCAAGCTCTTCATCGGCTCGCTGGCGCTCGCGACCGTGGCCGAGGAACTGCGCCAGGAGAGCACAGGGGTGCAGCACTTTTACATGGTCGGCGGCATCCGCCCCGGTTTTGAATCCTGGGAGGAGGCGATCGACGCGCAGCCGGCCGAGCGTATCGCCGACGAGGGCAACGGCATGCCCATGCTGTATTCCTCCGGGACCACGGGCAAGCCGAAGGGCGTGTTCGTCCAGGCCGCGTCGGACGACGTGAATTCGCCGTCGCCTGTCGCCACTCTCACTGCGGCCGTATTCGGCTTTGGTGAGGAGACCGTCTACCTGTCGCCGGCGCCTCTGTACCACGCGGCACCGCTGCATTACTGCATGGCGGCAACCTACAACGGCGGCACCATTATCGTCATGGAGAAGTTCGATGCCGAGACGTCGCTGAAGCTCATCGAGGAGCACCGGGTAACCCACAGCCAGTGGGTGCCGATCATGTTCATCCGCATGCTGAAACTGCCCGACGAGGTTCGCCAGGCCTACGACCTGAGCACCCTGCAGGTCGCCATCCACGCCGCGGCACCGTGCCCGGTGGAGGTGAAAGAGAAAATGATCGAGTGGTGGGGCGAGGTGATCGTCGAGTACTACTCCTCCAGCGAAGGCGTGGGCTTCACGCTGATCGATTCCGCTAACTGGATGACACACAAGGGCTCGGTCGGCCAGGCGTTGCTGGGAGAGATACACATCGTCGACGAAGACGGCAACGAGCTACCGCCCGGGGAGATAGGGACCGTCTATTTCGGCGGTGAGCAGGCTACTTTTGAGTACTTCAACGAGCCGGAGAAGACGAAGGAGGCCTACCACGCCAGTGGCTGGGCCACCTGCGGCGACGTCGGCTACGTCGACGAGGAGGGCTTCCTTTATCTCACCGATCGCAAGAATTTCACCATTATCTCTGGCGGGGTGAACATCTACCCGCAGGAAATCGAGAACGCGCTGATCAACCACGACAAGATCGCCGACGTCGCCGTGTTCGGCGTGCCGCACGAGGAATTCGGCGAGGAGGTCAAGGCCGTCGTGCAGCCGGTGAACTGGGCGGACGCGACGGACGAGACGGCGATCGAGATTCTCGAGTGGTTGCGCGACAAGATCTCACACATCAAGATGCCGCGCTCTCTGGACTTTCACCCCGAGCTGCCGCGCATGGATAACGGCAAACTCTACAAGCGGCGGCTGGTCGAGGAATACCGCGCCGGCGAAAACCGCTCGGAAATGGGAGGCTGATCGCGAGCCGGCGCCGGCCGGCGGGCGTTACGCCACGCCGGGTTCGGCCAGAGCCCCGGGTGCGTGTTCGACAGCGGGCGATGCCCTGAAGCGCAGGTAGAATCCCGGCACCACGAACAGCGTGAACAGCGTGCCCACCAGCATGCCCGAGGTGATCATCAGGCCTATGCTGAAGCGGCTGTTGGCACCCGGCCCGGTGGCGTTGAGCAGCGGCCACACGCCCAGCACGGTGGCAAAGGTCGTCATCAGTATCGGCCGCAGCCGCAGCGCGGCGGCCTGCACGACGGCATCGCGCCGCTCGATCCCCAGCAGTACCAGCTTGTTCGCGAACTCCACGATCAGGATGCCGTGCTTGCTGATCAGGCCGATCAGCGTCAGCAGGCCGATCTGCGTGTAGATATTCAGGGTGGTGAAACCCAGGGCCATCGGCACCACGGCGCCGAAGATGGACAGCGGCACGCTCAGCAGTACCACGAAAGGATCGCGAAAACTGTCGAACTGTACCGCCAGCACCAGGAAGATCAGCACCAGTGACAGGCTGAACAGCAGCGGAAACGAGGCGCTCTCCTCCATGAAACGGTGGGAAGCGCCTGTGTAGCCCGCGCGGAAACCCTGCGGCGCGATCTCGTCGAGCTTGTCGCGCAGGAACGCAAGGCCTGTGCCCAGTGCGTTGGGCGGCATCATGATGCCTTGTACCACGGTGCTGTTCAGCTGCTGGTACTGGGTCAGCTCGTTGGGCTCGATGGAGGACCGCAGCGCGATCACGGAGGACAGTGGCACCAGCTGGTCGCTGTCCGTGCGCAGATAGTATTTTTCCAGTTCTTCCTTGGTCAATCGAAAGCCCTGTGCCGCCTGGGGAATCACCTTGTAGGAGCGACCATCCATGTTGAAGCGGTTGACCTCCGCCTCGCCGAGCATGACCGACAGGGTCTGGCCGATCTCGCGCATGGAGATCCCCAGCCGCGCGGCCCGTTCACGGTCGATATGCACGTTGATTTCCGGCCGGTCGAAATCCAGCGTCTGGTTGACGAAGATGAACAGGCCAGATTCCCGCGCCGCGCTGACCAGCTCCTCGCCGACGCGCATGACCTCGCGGTAGTCCGCGGTCGAGGCGACTACGAAACTCACGGGCAGGCCGGCGTCCGAGCCGGGCAGGGCGGGCACGCCGAACGAGAACACCTCCATGCCGGCGACCTTGCTCAGCTTCTGCTGGAATTCCGCCTGCACTTCCTGCTGGGTGCGTTCGCGCTCGGACCAGGGATGCAGCGTGATGCCGCCGAAATTCTCGAACGGAAAGATGACCTGCCAGGAGTGGCTGAACTCCGGTATGCCCTGCCAGATCTTGACGACTTCATTGAGGAAGTAGTCGGTGTACTCGAGGTTGGCGTAGCGCGGCGCCGTGCCGGTGACGTAGACGCCCCCGGA
The DNA here is from genome assembly GCA_033722815.1 of Halioglobus sp. GTDB lineage: Bacteria > Pseudomonadota > Gammaproteobacteria > Pseudomonadales > Halieaceae > Marimicrobium. The sequence goes on along the minus strand of JAWVYG010000089.1, from coordinate 4,161 downwards.
GTCTTCCTCCGGGGCAAGTTCCTGCTGCGCCAGCATGAACAGCAGCGGCAGGCTGGCGAACAGGCCTGCGGCGAAAGATACGATGGCGCCGCGGTTGTCCAGGCAGGCGTCCAGCAGCCGGCTGTAGCGCTGCGTGAGTCGCTCGAAGCGCCGGTCCAGCCAGCTGGCGAAGCGCCCCTGGTGATCCCTGTCCGACAGCACGCGGGAGCACATCATCGGGCTCAGCGTCAGTGCCACCACGCCCGAGACAAGCACCGCGCCGGCCAGGGTCAGCGCGAACTCGCTGAACAGGGCGCCGGTGAGTCCGCCGATGAAAGCGATCGGCGCGTACACGGCCGCCAGCGTCAGCGTCATGGCGATAACCGGCATCGCCACCTCCCGCGCACCCTTGAGCGCGGCCTCCATCGGGCTGCGGCCGAGCTCGATGTGGCGGTGCACGTTTTCCACTACCACGATGGCGTCGTCGACCACCAGGCCGATGGCGATAACCATGGCCAGCAGCGTCAGCAGGTTGAGCGAGAAGCCCATGGCCAGTATGAGGAACACCACGCCGATCAGTGACAGCGGAATCGCCACAAGCGGAATGAGTACGACGCGCAGCGAGCCCAGGAACAGGAAGATAACGAGAATGACGATGAACGAGGCCTCTGCCAGGGTCATGATCACTTCCTTCAGGGCCTCGTCGATCACCACGCTGCCATCCCAGTCCAGGAACAGTTCCATATCCGCGGGCAGGTTGGCGGCGATGCGCGGCAGCGCGGCGTGCACCGCGCGGGAGACCTCCAGCGGATTCGCGTCGGGCGTCGGCGTGATGGACATGAAAACGGCATCCTTGCCGCTGGACAGCGTCTTCAGCTGCGTGGTCTCGGCTGACAGCTCCACGTCCGCGACGTCGCCCAGCCGCACGCGCTCCTCCCCGACCTGGCGCACCACGAGGCCCTCGAAATCGGCCACGCTCTGCATGTCGGTGCGCGCGTCCACCGTGGCGCGCACCAGGTTGCCCTCGGTGGCGCCGCCGGTGGCGATATAGTTGTCGCGCTGTATGGCGTCGCTGATGTCCGTGGCGGTGACGCCGAAGGCCGCCATGCGCACAGGGTCGAGCCAGATGCGCATGGCGAGGTTGCGACCGAAGATGCGCGCCCGGCCGACACCCTTGAGGGTCGCCAGCTCCGGCTGCACGGCCCGCAGCAGGTAGTCGTTGATCTGGTAGGGGGTCATCTGCTGGCTGTAGAAGGCCAGGTACATCATCGCGTCGCCGCCGCTGGCGTTGGTGACGACGGGATCCTCGATCTCACGCGGCAGCTCGTCGCGCGCCTCGTTGACCTTGGCGATGACCTCCGACAGGACCGCGCTGGAGTCCTCCCCGAGGCGCACGTGTACCTCGATGGAGGAGAGGCCCGGGTTGCTGCTGGAGGTCATGTACTCGACGCCGCGCGCCCCGGCGATACTGATCTGCAGCGGCGTTGTCACGAAACCCTGCACCGTGCGTGCCGTCGCCCCGCGATAGATCGTGTCGACGTAGATGACACTGCGTTCCAGTTCGGGGAACTCGCGCAGGTTGATCCTGTTCAGCGCCGTGCCACCGAGTACCAGCAGCAGCGCGCTGACCACGATGGCCAGCACCGGGCGGCGGATGAACGTGTCGGTGAAAGTCGGCATGCCTCAGAGCTCGAGCTCGTCGTCCAGCGCGACGCGGGCGCCGCGGTGCAACTTGTTCTGCCCCACGGTGACGACCCACTCGCCGCCGACCAGGCCGGAGGTAATGGCGATCTCGCCGTTGCGGCTGGCACCGGTTTCAACCACCTGCGGGTGGGCGGTGGTTTTACCCTTGCTCTGGCGCAGCACCCAGACGGTATTGCCGTGCAGCGAATAGGCGACCGCGGTCTCCGGTACGGTGACCACTTTCTGCGGCCTGTCGAGATCGATGACCAGCCGGGCGAACATGCCGGGCAACAGTCCCTGGCTGTCATCCAGACGTGCGCGCAGGGCGAGGTTGCGGGTGTCGGCGTCGACCTTTGCATCGACGGCCTCCAGGGTCGCCTTGAAGGTTTGCTCCGGGAATGCCGCGGTGCTGATGTCGATGGCCAGTCCCGGCCGCAGGGCGGGGTAGTAGCGTGCCGGTACCGAGAAGTCCACTTCCAGTGCGCTCAGGTCCTGCAGCGTGGTGATGGGCGAGCCTGTCTCGACGTAGTCGCCCACCTTGACGCGAATAATGCCCGTGGTCCCCGCGAAGGGCGCGACGATGCGCTTGTTCTGCAAACGCGCCTCGGTTTCCGCCAGCTGGGCTATGGCGCTGTCCAGGTCGGCGCGGGAGCGATCGTACTGGCTCTGGGGAATGGACTTCTTCTTCACCAGGCTCTCGTCCCGTTCATGCAGCAGGCGTGCCAGGGTCAGGTTCGCTTCCTGTCGCTTCAGGCTGGCCTGTTCGACGCTGTCGTTCAGCGTCACCAGCAGCTGCCCGGCGTCGACCTTGTCCCCGGATTGCACCGAGACCGCGATGACCTCCCCGCTGGTTTCCGCACTCAACTCGACGCCCCTGGCGGCGCGCAGCGTGCCGACAGCCTCCAGTTGCGACGGCCAGACCGCATTTCTCGCGGTGCCGGCGGCCACGGTAACCGGTGGCGGGGTAAAGTCGGCGCTGCTGAGCAGGGAAAACTGGTTGTACAGATAAGCCGCGATGCCCCCGAAAATAATCGCCAGGAGCGCGACAGCGTAGAGATAGGCGCGCAAGGTTGAGCCTCGTTCTTCTTGCCGGTAGGTGTGCCCCGGGCATCGTGACGTTGCGTTTGGGCCATTCTATGGGCTTTGCTGCGGCGGCGCACCCCCGCGGCCAAATAGTGCCAAAATGCATACCATCGGCCTGATCAGGCGGAAAACTTAATGTGCATCAACACTTGTCATTTAGGCCTGTGACTCAATATAAATATGTATTACGCTAGTAGTAATAAGCTTTGAGCAGGCAGAGGTGAGGTCGTGCTGAAATCACGCAAATTGCGGCAACTTGAACACGAGATGAACGAGTGCACCAGCTACGAGGACTGGAGTGTCCTGGCGCAGGAGCACGACGCCGTATCCGGCCAGAAACGCTGGCGCGAAGTCGACCAGACCAGCCAGTACGATTACTCCCAGATCCGGCTGCGCCTGGACAAGCTGCGCGCCCTGCGCGCCCGCCACGACTACCACGGCCTGCTGTTCACGCTCAACGAGGGGATTCACGGCAACATGGCGGGGATGGGCAGGAACAGCCTGTATCGCCGCGCCAAGTTCGGCACCAAGCGCCTGATCGAGGAGTACATCGACGAGATCGATGACTCCCTGCGCTTTTTGGCGGAACTGGATACCGACGAGATCGATATCCAGGAGAAACTCGACTTCTTCTACCGCGCCAACGTCTGCTATGGCCGCTCCGCGCTGATGCTCAGCGGCGGCGGCGTGCTGGGCTTCTACCATCTCGGCGTGGTGAAGACCCTGCTTGACCAGGGCCTGTTACCGCGCGTGATCTCGGGCTCCAGCGCCGGCGCGCTGGTGGCCGGCGCGCTCGGCACCCATACCGACGAGGAACTGGAAAAGTTTTACGACCCGCAGCATCTGCTGTTCGAGGCCCGCAGTGAGGCAAACCTGTTCTCGCGTATGTTTTTCAGCCCGAATCCGATGATCGATGTCACCGACCTGGAAGAACTGGTGGATCGCTTCATCCCGGAAATGACGTTCCAGGAGGCTTACGAGAAGACGGGCCGGCAGATCAGCATCAGCGTCGCCCCCGCAGAGCCGCACCAGACCTCGCGCCTGCTCAATGCCATCGCTTCGCCCAACGTGTACGTGCGCTCCGCCGTGATGGCGTCCTGCGCGGTGCCGGGCGTGTTCCCTCCGGTCATGCTGATGGCGAAGAACCTGCACGGGGAAGCGCAGCCCTACCTGCCGAACCGCAAGTGGGTGGACGGTTCCATTGCCGACGACCTGCCGGCGAAGCGCCTGCAGCGCCTGTACAGCACCAACCACTACATCGTCAGCATGGTGAACCCCATTGTCGTGCCATTCCTCAAGCGCGATGGAGAACGCAGCGCGCTGCGCTCGGCGCTGGGCAGCATGGGAATAGGTGTCGGGCGCGAGGTCCTGAATTTCTACCGCGGCATCGTCCAGCGGCGCAACGAGACCTGGCCG
>JAWVYG010000088.1:0-8000 GCA_033722815.1 Halioglobus sp. | reverse complement strand
CCTCGGGTTCGATGAATACCTGGTGCGCATCCTTGTCGGCGAAGCGGTGGACCTTGTCCTCCACACTCGGGCAGTAGCGCGGCCCGACGCCCTCGATGACACCGGAAAAGAGGGGCGAGCGGTCCAGCCCGGCGCGGATGATGTCGTGGGTACGCGCGTTGGTATAGGTGACCCAGCAGCAACGCTGCTCCGGGTGCTCGCCGGCATCGCCCAGGAATGACATGACGGGCTCGGGCTCATCGCCCCACTGCTGCTGCAGGCCGGTGAAATCGACGCTGCGGGCATCGATGCGCGGCGGCGTGCCGGTCTTCAGGCGCTCCACGCGAAACGGCAATTCCCGCAGGCGCGCCGCAAGCGCGATGGACGGCGGATCACCGGCGCGGCCGCCGGCACTGTTTTCCATACCGATATGGAGCTTGCCGCCGAGGAACGTCCCGGTCGTCAGGACCACCCTGGGCGCGCGAAACGTCAGGCCCATCTGCGTCACGGCCCCGGCCACCACGCCGTTCTCGATCAGCAGGTCGTCCACCGCCTGCTGGAAGATCGACAGGTTCGACTGCGCCTCCAGGATGCTGCGAATGGCGTTCTTGTACAGCACCCGGTCGGCCTGGGCCCGCGTCGCGCGCACCGCCGGGCCCTTGCGCCGGTTGAGCACGCGGAACTGTATGCCGGCCCGGTCCGTGGCGCGCGCCATGGCGCCGCCCAGGGCATCGACTTCCTTGACCAGGTGGCTCTTGCCGATACCACCGATGGCGGGGTTGCAGGACATCTGCCCCAGCGTATCCACGCTATGGGTCAGCAGCAGGGTGCGGCAGCCCATGCGCGCGGCGGCCAGGCAGGCCTCTGTCCCGGCGTGTCCGCCGCCGACGACAATGACATCGAATTGTTGCTGGTACTCCACGCGATGGAGCCTCTGCCTGGTTGCACGGGGCACGCGATTATACGTGGGCGCCCGGCGCTGTTCAAAAAGTGTTCAGCGGTACTTGTACCGACCGCCGCCCTGCCCGCGCGGCGGACAGCCGCGGGTCGCTATCGCGTACCCGCCGCGTCCGTGTCCGCGATAAATGCGCCGATTTCGTCCCAGGCCGCCCTGGCCTCATCGAGATCGGGGTGAAATATGTGCCAGACGTGCATCACGTGGGGCCAGGTCTGCAGCCTGACCGGTGAGCCGGCCGCCGCGGCGCGGTTGACGTAGCGGCGCGCGTCGTCCAGCAGCATCTCGGCTTCGCTGGCATGGACCAGCGTCGGCGGCAGGCCGGACAGGTCGCCGTACACCGGGGACACGACGGGATCGCTGGGATTGATGCGCATCCACAGCCAGCTGCCCCACCACAGCAGCGGGCGCGGCACCCGGGTGATGCGACCGAGGGCCGGCCCGAGCATGGCGTCGGTCTTCAGGTTGCCCAGCAGGCTGGGGGAGGCCATGGTGCCGTCGGTCAGCGGCGACAGCGCCACCGCGGCATCCGGCTGGCGCAGCGGCTTGCCGCGCAACCATGCGGTCAGCGACAGGGTAAGGTTGCCCCCGGCTGAATCGCCCCCGACAAATACCCTGTCGGCGGCGGCCGGCCCGTCGGGACCATTGTTGATGAGCCACGAATAGGCCCGGCGACAGTCCTCGATGCCGTCCTTGCGGGAGTCTTCCGGCAGCAGCCGGTAATCGATGGCCAGCACGGCGGCCCCCGCGACGCGGGAAAAGTTGCTGGTGATGTTGCGGTGGCTCTTCGGGCTGCCGACGATGAAGCCGCCGCCATGGATGTACAGGACCCTGCGCGCCGGGTCCGCCCCGGGTGCCAGCACCCACTCGGCGGGTACGCCGCCCGCGTGGGTTCTCGTGATCGTCGCGTCGATCTGCTGGCTGTCGGACAGGCCGTCGAGGACCTGGCGCAGGCGCGCTATCCGGCCACGGCTGCCGCCGGAAGCACTTTCGCTGCCGGAACCGCCCATCATGCCCCCGAATGCCTCGCGCATAAACGCCTCGAGGGCGCGGTGTTGCTCCGAGGGGCCCTCGCCGGTGCCGAAGCTCTGTCCGGGAGGCCAGTCATAGCGCGACAGGTCCTCACCGCGCAGGTGGTAGAAGGTAATAAACAGTACTGCGAGCAGGACAATGATCCAGAACACGTCAAATCTCCACAAGAACCCCGGGGTAGTAGGTAGCCACAACGGCTCGGCCTGTAGCAGCCACTAACAAGACGCGACCGACCACAGGCCCTATGTGGGCTCTATATCTCCCTTGTCACTGTTGCGTCAAGTCCGGTAGCATGCACACCCCGTTCGATAATAAGAGGTTGTTTCATCTCATGACCGAATATTTTTCCCTGCCCCCGATACTCGGTTTCGGGGGTCTGGTGGTAGCGTTTTTCATCTACCACATCATGACCCGCCACGATCACGGCGAGGGCGACGTGAAGAAGATCGGCGACCAGATTCACCTGGGCGCCATGGTCTTCATGAAGCGCGAGTACAAGATGCTGTCCATTTTCGCACTCGTGCTGCTGGTGCTCATCTTCGTCTCGCCCCTTGGCATGAACACCGCCATCGCCTTCATCGCCGGCGCGCTGTCTTCGGCGACCGCCGGCTACCTGGGCATGTTTGCCGCGACCAAGGCCAACGTGCGCACTGCGGTGGCCGCGCACAATCACGGCCAGGGCATGGCACTGTCCATCTCCTTCTACGGCGGTTCCGTTATGGGCCTGTGTGTCGCGTCCCTGGGCCTGGTCGGCCTGGGCAGCGTGTACTGGTTCTTCGGCGGCGACCCCCACACCGCGCACGCCATTCACGGCTTCGGCATGGGCGGCTCGGTAGTTGCGCTGTTTTCACGTGTCGGTGGCGGTATCTTCACCAAGAGTGCTGACGTCGGGGCAGACCTCGTCGGCAAGGTGGAAGCTGGCATCCCCGAAGACGATCCGCGCAACCCCGGGGTGATCGCCGATAACGTCGGTGACAATGTGGGCGACATCGCCGGCATGGGTTCGGATATCTTCGAGTCTTACGTTGGCTCCATGATCGCCTGCATCGCGATCGCGTCCACCATGGCGATTTCCGCCGAGCAACAGTCGGCGATGATGTTCCTGCCGCTGTCCCTGGCCAGCATCGGCTTGATATCCTCGCTCGTAGGTATCGGCGTGGTGCGCATGCGTTCCGCCGCGGCCCCCGAGGCCGCCCTGCGCACCGGCACACTGCTGGCGCCGGTCGTGTTCGTCCTGATGGCCTGGTTCCTGATCAGCGGTATGGGCCTGGATGCCAACGTCTGGTGGTCCGTGGTGAGCGGCGCCGTAGGCGGTGTGGCCATCGGCCTCATCACCGAGTACTACACCGGTTCCACGCCGGTGGAGAAAATCGCCAAGTCCGGTGAGACCGGTCCCGCCACGGTGATGATCACGGGTCTTGCCGTGGGCATGCAGTCGGTCGTGCTGCCGATCCTGTTCCTGGCGGCCATCATCTTCGTCTCGACTTCCCTGTCCGACCTGTACGGCGTGGGTATCGCCGCGGTCGGCATGCTGGCCACCGTGGGCATCACCATGGCCATCGACGCCTACGGCCCGGTAGCGGACAACGCCGGCGGCATCGCGGAAATGGCGGGCATGGGTGAAGACACGCGCAAGATCACCGATGGGCTGGACGAGGTGGGCAACACCACGGCGGCCATCGGCAAGGGCTTCGCGATCGGTGCAGCGGCACTCGCGGCGCTGGCGATCATCGCCGCGTTCGTGGAGACCGTGCAGGCCAACAACGAAGGCTTCTCACTCGAACTGTCCGACCCGACGGTGCTGGTGGGCATGTTCATCGGCGGCACCATCCCGTTCCTCATCGCTTCCATCACCATGACGGCGGTGGGTGACGCAGCCTTCGACATGATCAACGAGATCCGCCGCCAGTTCCGTGAGATCGACGGACTTCTGGAAGGCAAGGCGGAACCCGACACGGCCAAGTGCGTGGACATCGCAACCGCGGCGGCGCTGCGCAGGATGATCCTGCCCGGCGCGATCGCCGTTGCGGCTCCCGTCGTCGTCGGCTTCGGCCTCGGTGCGGCCTCGCTGGGCGGCATGCTCGGCGGCGCGCTGCTGGGCTGTGTGCTGATGGCGCTGATGATGGCCAACGCCGGCGGCGCCTGGGACAACGCCAAGAAGTTCGTCGAGAAAGGCAACTTCGGCGGCAAGGGTTCCGACACCCACTCCGCTGCCGTCGTCGGCGACACCGTGGGCGATCCCTTCAAGGATACCTCCGGCCCGTCCATGAACATTCTCATCAACGTCATGGCTATCGTCAGCCTCGTCATCGCACCACTGCTGTAATCGTCACTACCCTGCCCCGACGTTTGTCGGGGCAGGTTTTCCCCCTTTTTTCACGTTCCCTCCCGATAGCACTTTCGCAGGCTTTCGTTCATCATGTTGCCCCGGTATTGCGGAGGCGTCCGTGGCAAACCTGAGCGTCGAACAGAAAGCGAAAGCGGTGGAGTTGATGAACAGCATCATCCCCCACACCGTTTCGCTCGGCCTCAGTCTCGAGAGCATCCAGGGCGATTCCCTCACCCTGAAGCTGCCCTACAATGCCGATCTCGTCGGCAATCCCGAGACCGGCGCGCTGCACGGCGGCGCGGTGACAGTCCTGCTGGACCAGACGATGGGTGTTTCCGCAATCTGCAGCGACGATTTCGAACCCTCGGTTACGCCGACACTCGACCTGAGAATCGATCACCTGGGCGTGGCCCCCGCAGGCAGGGATATCTACGCCACGGCCCGGGTCTACCACGCAACCCGGCGCGTCCTGTTCGTAGAGGGCTTCGCCTGGTGTGAGTCGCCGGACAAACCCATCGCACGCGGCACGGGGACGTGGGTGCGTGTCGCGCCGATTAATCTCACCTGGCTACTGGACCCGGACAAGGACCAGGGCGAAGCATGAATATCGAAGAACTGCTACGTCGCGCCCCGGACGCATCGACGCTCGACCTGTGGCTGCAGAAGGTGCCCTACGCGGCATTCCTCGGGATCAGGGCGGAAGTCACCGGCAGCGATATCCTGTTCGTCATGCCGCAGAGCGAAGAACTGGTCGGCAACCCGTCACTGCCCGCCGTACACGGCGGCGTGGTCGGCGCATTCATGGAGTTGGCGGGGGCGTTCGAACTGATTGCGAAAATGGACAAACCGGTAGTGCCGAAGATCGTCAATTTCTCGCTGGATTACCTGCGACCGGTGCGTGTGCAGGATGCCTACGCACGCTGCCACGTCACCCGGCAGGGCAGGATGGTCGCCAACGTCAGCGTCATGGCGTGGCAGGAGGACGAATCCAGCCCCAATGCCACGGCGCGGGCGCATTTTCTCATTCCCGACTGAATAACAACTGGAGATCGACATGGCACGTTGGAAACGCAAAGAAATCGAGAAGGCATTCGGCAAGTACCAGGCGGCGGCGCTGAAGGGCGCCCAGACCAAGGACTGGACGGACTGGGCCAACTGCTTCACCGAGGACGCAACGTATTTCGAGCACCACTACGGACGCTTCTGGGGTCGCGAGCGCATCCTGAGCTGGATTACCGACACCATGAACCAGTGGCCGGCAGACCACATGACGGCCTTCCCTATCACCTGGTATTCCATCGACGAGGAGCGCGGCTGGATTTTCTGCGAGGTGATGAACCGCATGCAGGACCTGGGCGACGGCAGGATCTACCAGGAGCCCAACATCACGATCCTGCACTACGCCGGCGACGGGCTGTTCAGCTACGAAGAGGACGCCTACAACCCGCACAACATGGGTGTGACCATCGGCGCCTGGATCGAGGCGAAAAAGGCGCTGGAAAAAGACGCAACTGCGTAAGCGCTATGGCCCGCGGCACTCCGGTACCGGCCGCGACAGTGGCACACGGCCGCCCGACAGCCGTAAGGTCGGGCGCCGGGCTGCACCGTGAACGTTCCACCCCGGTGCTATAGTTACAGCACGCAAATCCCATAACGACAAGGTAATCAGTTCCATGAGCAGCAACGTCAATATCGGAGAATTCCTCGCCACCCGGACTTTTCTCAATCCCCACAAGGAAGCGCTCTACGACGTGGACTCGGACAGGCGCCTCACCTACACCGAACTGAACGAGCGCACCAACCGTTGCTGTAACGGCCTGCTCGAGTTCGGGCTGCAGAAGGGAGACCGTGTAGCGCTGCTGTCGCACAACCGCCACGAGTTTGCGGAGAGCTTCTTCGGCCCCACCAAGGCCGGCCTGGTCATCATGCCGCTGAACTGGCGCCTCACCGCCGAGGAGCTGTCCTTCATACTCAAGGACGGCGGCGCGACCACGATCATCTTTGACGGCGAGTTTACGCCAGTGGTGGAACAGATTCGCGCCATGGGCGCCGATGGCAGCGACCTGGCGAACTTCGTCTGCATCGGCCCGGACAACACGCCGGACTGGGCCATCGACTACGATGCCATGCTGGAGCGGAGCAGCCCGGAAGAACCCGGCGTGAAGGCCGGCCCGGACGACAACATATTCATCATGTACACCTCGGGCACCACGGGTCACCCGAAGGGCGTCGTGCATACACACAACACGTTGATGTGGGGGCTGCTGACCTTCAACGCCACCGCCGATACCCACTTCAATGACCGCTACCTGCTGGTGATGCCGATGTTCCACGTCGGCGCGCTGACACCACTGATCTCCTCCGTCTACCTGGGTACCACCCTGGTGATGTGCCGCAGTTTCGACCCGGTGAAAACCTGGGAGCTGATCGAGCAGGAACGCATCACGACCTCGCTGGCCGTGCCGGCCATGCTCAACTTCATGCTGCAGGTGCCGGACTACGAGCGCTACGACTGGTCCAGCGTGCGCTACTTTGCCAGCGGCGCGGCGCCCGTGCCGGCATCGCTGATCGAGACCTATATGGCCATGGGCATCCAGATCAACCAGATCTACGGCATGACCGAGACCTGCGGCCCCGCGTGCATGATCGGCCCCGACGACGCGGTGGCCAAGATCGGTTCCACCGGCAAGGCCTTCTTTCACACCGATGTGCGCATCGTCGATGCCGACGGCAACGACCAGCCCCCCGGCGAACCCGGGGAGGTCTGGGTCCGCGGCCCGCATATCATGAAGGAGTACTGGAAGCGGCCGGACGCCACCGCCGAGACGATTGTCGACGGCTGGCTGCACACCGGCGACATTGCCAGTTGGGACGAAGAGCGCTTCGTGACCATACAGGACCGGATGAAGGACATGATTATCTCCGGCGGCGAGAACATCTATCCCGCGGAGGTCGAGAACGTCCTGCTGCAGCATCCCGACATTGCAGACGTGGCAGTCATCGGGCAACAGAGCGCGAAGTGGGGCGAGAGCCCTGTGGCGGTTATCGTGCCCGCGGGCGAGTCCGTGGACGAGGCTGCGCTGCTTGCGTACTGTGAGGGCAAGCTGGCCCGTTTCAAGATTCCCAAGGGGGTGGTGGTAGTCGATGCGATTCCGCGCAACCCCAGCGGGAAGATCCTCAAGCGTATCCTGCGCGAGCAGTTTCCCGGGCCGGCACCAGAGTAGTCACCGCTCACAAACTAGTCGGGCCGCGGCGTAGACAGTAAGTAATTAGATATTTACTTATATATAGGTATATAGAGTTATTTATTGTTGTTGTTATTAGGGCGCGTCGCGGTTGTGGAAAAGCCCGTTTTCCTGTCGTAGGTCAGCACCTTACGTCCATGACAAACACCTGCAAAGGCTCTTGGCCCGGCGTCAGCAAGCGGTGAGTTGCAGTTGCACAAGTGACGCTGTAGCTACCGTAGCCTGGCAAGGGCAGTGCGCCTTTGTGGAGAACCCCCCTGTTTGTCCAGCGTCGGTCCCGGCTTGTTGCATGGGTTATCCAGCAGGGCACCCGTTTCCACACCGCCGGTTAAACGGGTGTGAGTTCGCGCTGTACAGGCTGTTGGTAACCTGTAGCGTCGCACAGGTCGGTGGGTAGCCCCTGGTCAAGGGGGTGACAGTCTGTGGATTACTTGCCGATACAGAAGCTGGAGAAGATCTG